>WLIL01000068.1 GCA_009702245.1 Actinomycetota bacterium | reverse complement strand
TAATCTTTAAGACATTGGAGATACGAGCCCCTTCCGGAATACGCACCACACCAACTAATCGGGAAGGATCCAATAACTCTTCTAGAACCAACTTCGAAACTTGGTGTGCATGAATTCTTCTTGTTCCAGGTTGCAATGAGAGTGAACGCTTATCCGCCGCAGCTACGTTGAAGAATGATTCCCACGTCTTCACGATCCCAGCTTTAGCCAGTGCGCGAGCAATATCGCTTCCCGACTCACCTGGTGAAATAGTGAAATCGACTTCGGCGGTAGAAGTATTAGCCGGGAAGTCGAGTTCAGGAGGGCGAGAAGAAAAATAGGCGATTGCTCCTATAGTCAACGCACCCACGAGGATGACGAGCAGTAATCTCGTTTTCAAGTGAGTACCTCACCTGGGAGCCGACCGTTCTTCTCTGAGTCAAGAGCGCCTTGCAAGATGATGACCGCCGTCGCCTGGTCAATAATCAACTTTGATGTCTTGGAAGTACGACCACTTTGGCGCAATTGCGCGGCAGCAGAGACCGTCGTGCTTCTTTCATCAACAAAGCGAATCGGTACACCACAGGTGCGCAAATCTTCCGCGAATGCCCGCACCAGGTCAGCTGATGTGCCTTCCGAACCATTGAGATGCTTAGGGAGACCTAGAACAATCTCAATGATCTCTTCAACCTCCACAATTCGGGACAACTCTTTGATGGCTACCTCGAGTTGAAGCGTTTCATACGGCGTTGCTAGCACACCATGTGGGTCGGAGATGGCAACGCCCACGCGCACACTTCCGTAATCCAGGCCTAGACGACGTCCGAAGCGCATTACTTAAGTGCTTGCACCGAAGAAGTCACGGTTGCTAATGCATCAGCAATCTTGGTGACATCGACACCGCCACCTTGTGCGAGATCATCCTTGCCACCACCACCGCCGCCGAGAACGCTGGCCGCAGACTTTGCCAACTCGCCTGCCTTAGCGCCCCGAGAACGTGCTCCCTCATCAGTTGCCACAATCATAAATGGCTTTGAATCCGCGTCGCCGGCAATAGCAACGACGGCATTCTTTCCCTTGAGTCGTTCTTTCAGATCAAGAACGAGTTTTCGCACATCATCCGGGCCAGCGCCGCTAGGGGCGCGATGGGCAATTAATGTGACTTCGCCAAATGACTTGGCGCCTTCGAGGATGGCCGCAGCACCTTCTAATAGCTGCGCAGCACGCACCGCTGAGAGGTCTTTTTCCGCGTCGCGTAAACGGGTGATGAGATTATTGATCCGCTCAGGAAGCTCATCAGTTCGTGCGCCCTTAATAATCTCAGTTAACGAATTAAGTAAAGTGTACTCGCGAGCCAAGAAAGAGTAGGCATCGCGACCAACCAAAGCCTCCACGCGACGTACACCTGCCCCAATCGATGATTCACCAAGTAATTTAACAATGCCGAGCTGGCCGGATCGCTCTGCATGCGTGCCACCGCAGAGTTCACTCGTCCAATCCCCAACGCTTACGACTCGAACACTTTCACCATACTTCTCCCCAAAGAGAGCCATCGCCCCCATCGCCTTGGCTTCAGGCAGCGACATGATTTGTGAAGTGACTGCGAGGTCGTCGGAGAGGATAACGTTTACCTGAGCTTCGACTTCCTCCATCATCGAAAGTGGGATTGCTCCAGTTGCCGCAAAATCAAAACGAAATCTTCCTGGAGCATTTTCAGAGCCAGCTTGCGTAGCTGTTTCTCCAAGATGTTCTCGGAAAGCTTTGTGAACCAAATGTGTCGCTGTATGTGCGCGAGATATTGCTCGGCGGCGATCAACATCAATCTTCGCATGAGCATTAGTGGAGATCGAGAACGAACCATCAATGACTCGACCTCGATGGACGATCAGGCCTGGAAGCGGAGTTTGCACATCGTCAATCTCGATGATGGCCCCATCACTCGTTTGTATCAAGCCTCCGTCGGCCAATTGGCCGCCACCTTCTGCGTAGAAGGGAGTCTGTTCGAGTACCACCTCGACCTCATCGCCCATTTGAGCGCTGTTCACCTTTGCGCCAGCTTTGAGAAGCCCGACTACCCGCGATTCGACATCAAGTTTTTCATAGCCAAGAAACTTTGAAGCGCCAGCACGCTCAAGGATTTCGCGATAGGCCGAGAGGTCCGCGTGTCCACTCTTTTTCGATCGAGCATCGGCCTTTGCGCGATCACGTTGCTCTTTCATTAACCGTCGGAAACCTTCTTCGTCTACAGAAAGCCCGGCCTCAGAGGCCATTTCGAGAGTGAGATCAAAAGGGAACCCGAAGGTGTCGTGAAGTTTGAAGACTTCATCACCTGTAATTTGTTCCGCGCCACTGCTCTTTGTGGCCTGTGCTGCTAGGTCAAAAATCTGAGTTCCGGCACGTAGAGTCTGCAAGAAGGACTCTTCCTCCGAGACTGCGACGCTTTCGATGCGCTTACGATCTACCTCGAGATCTGGGTATTGCGACCCCATGGCGAGAATGCTGGAATCGATCAGCTGACTCATGATCGGATCGTGAGCTCCTAGTAAGCGCATGTTTCGAACCGTGCGTCGCATCATGCGCCTGAGGACATATCCGCGGCCCTCATTACCCGGGGTGACTCCGTCACCAATAAGCATCGCACTGGTGCGTGCGTGATCGGCAATCACACGCAATCTCACGTCGGCAAGGGGATCGTTTCCATATTTAACGCCCGTGATGGAACTTGCCCGATTGAGAATCATCATGGTCGTATCAATTTCGTAAATATTCTCCACGCCTTGCAAGAGCGCTGCAGTGCGCTCTAGGCCTAGACCTGTATCAATATTTTTTGCTGGCAATTCGCCAAGTATTGGGTAACTATCCTTACCTCCGCCGGCGCCTCGTTCAAATTGCATGAAGACGAGATTCCACACCTCAAGGTAGCGATCTTCATCCGCAATCGGCCCACCTTCACGGCCATACTCGGGACCACGATCGTAATAAATTTCGCTACAAGGACCGCAAGGCCCGGGCACGCCCATCGACCAGAAGTTGTCAGCCATATCACGACGTTGAATACGCTCCTTTGGGACGCCTACTTTATGGTGCCAGATGTCTGCGGCCTCGTCGTCATCGAGATAGACAGTTACCCAAAGCCGCTCTTCCGGAAATCCAAACCCTCCATCAGAGATTGGCTTAGTGAGCAGCTCCCACGCCAGAGCAATAGCGCCTTCTTTGAAGTAATCCCCGAATGAGAAGTTTCCGCACATCTGGAAGAACGATGCATGGCGAGTTGTCTTTCCCACTTCATCAATGTCGAGAGTGCGCACGCACTTTTGTACGCTCGTGGCCCGTGGGTAAGGAGTTGCTAACTCACCCAGGAAATATGGCTTAAATGGAACCATCCCAGCATTGACCAACAGCAAGTTAGGGTCATCGGCGATAAGCGATGCTGAGGGCACGACCGCGTGATTAAGACCTAACGAATTGCCATTTTCAAAGAAGGCAAGCCAACGTCGTCTAATCTCTGCTGATTCCATTTAAAACTACTCTGAATGATGACGACGAGTGCGGCGGCGTGAATTGTCGTCATTGCCGCGTCCGCGCTCACGAGTGTTTTTACGGAGTCCTAATGAGAAAGCAGCCGCCTTCATCAAAGGCCCACTCAAAGTATCGGTGAATGACTGGGTCAATCCTGAGATGCTTTCAGTGGTGCTCTGCACATTGCGCGTGATCGCATCCACCCGCTCAAGTTGCGTGTTAGTCAGAGTGACCGTGGTGGTGACCTCATCCATGAGAGGCATTGTCTTCCCGCCTACCGCCTTAATGACATTCGAAGTCTCATCGAGCACTTTGCCAAGCTTCATCAAAGGCACGGCGAAAGCTAGGACAAAGATCAACAACGCGCCAGCGGCAACTAACCCCGCGATATCTCCACCGCTCATCTCTACCCCTACCCTTCACCCATCAAGATCGATTTGATCTTAATCAAACTCTGTCGTACCCGAGCTTCAAAGCCGCGCTCCGTGGGCTCATAATATTCCCGTCCTTGGAGCGCATCTGGCAGGTAAGAGCCGGCCACCACACCTTCTGGATAGTCGTGAGGGTACCGGTAGGGGGCGCTTTGGCGCGATTCCCGAGCGATATCGTCGCGAAGCGCCCCTGAGTTGGCATCGCGCAAATGGGATGGAATTGGTCCGGACTTGCCAGCCCGCACGTCAGCGATTGCCGCATCAATGGCAAGGTAAGAAGCGTTCGATTTAGGGGCGACCGCGAGATAGGCCGTCGCCTCTGCCAAAATGATCCGCGCCTCGGGCATCCCGATCAAGGCCACCGCATTCGCTGCCGCGACCGCAACTCCGAGCGCTCCCGGGTCAGCCAAGCCCACATCTTCGCTCGCGCTAATCATAAGGCGACGTGCAATGAAGCGAGGATCCTCGCCGGACTCCAACATACGTGCCAAGTAATGCATTGCCGCGTCCACATCTGAACCCCTGATGCTCTTAATGAATGCGCTTGCCATGTCGTAGTGGCTGTCACCGTCGAGCGAAGCGATCACGCGATCAACCGCCCGTGAGAGAATCACAGTAGTGAGATGCTCGCCCTCTGCAAGCAGCGCCACTCCCGCCTCCAAGTAGGTGAGCGCGCGTCGTGCATCTCCTTGTGCAAATGTGATCAACGCCGTCCGAGCTTCATCGGCCAGTTCGTACTTCTTATCGAGTCCTTGAGAGGCGGTCATTGCACGATCTATGAGTATTCCGATCTCCTGATCCGAATGGGCTCGCAAAGTGATCAGCAGCGAACGAGAGAGTAGCGGGGAGATAATAGAGAACGAAGGATTCTCTGTTGTTGCTGCCACAAGGGTGACCAATCTATTTTCTACCGCAGGAAGTAGAGCGTCTTGCTGCGCCTTACTAAACCGATGGACCTCGTCGATAAAGAGCACCGTCTCGCGTCCCGAGGAACCCAAATCAAATCTGGCGCGCTCCAACGCCTCGCGCACTTCTTTCACTCCAGCAGAGACGGCAGATATCTCCACGAACTCGCGCGCACCACTCTGTGCGATGAGTTGGGCAAGAGTCGTCTTGCCCGATCCAGGAGGGCCATACAAGATCACACTGGACATCGATCCTGGGACACCATCTATCAATCGGCGTAGTGGCGCCCCTTCACCTAAGAGATGATCTTGGCTGACCACTTCCGCGCGCGTGCTGGGTCGCATGCGAGCGGCCAACGGAGCGACGGTATTTCGGGGCGTATCGAAGAGCACCTTCTTAGCCTAATCGGGTTTACGATCAGTATGTGGCGACGCATCTCACCTTCCCTCAGTTATTGGCAAGTGCCGAAGAACTCTTTGGAGGCAATAACTACGTGCGGTTTGCTATCGCCGAGGACCGATTCGGCGATGCCATCATCGATGATGAGACCATTTGGATCACCAACAACGAAGGCTTCGGTATCGCCCTTGGACCACAAGCAAGTTCCCTCACTGAATGGCAACGCTTCACCCTCCCACGCGTATCAGAGCCCCCCGAGGGGTCTCTGATACGCGGAACGTGGGATTTCTACGCAGCTTCGCTCGTTCCCACACGCTCGAGAACATTGGCGATAACACCTCTCCCTGATGAATTGATCTCTGATTTCCTGGCACTCCATTCACCCGATGCCTCCGTCGCTCCCGGCGACTCAGAAGTGATTACTTGGGTACATGTGTCAGACACAAATGAACAAACCGCAGCGCTCGGCGCCATCGTCAAATGGCAATCGGGCGAACTCTGTCTTGCCTCAATTGCAACACATAGCGACCATCGCGGAAAAGGTCTCGCAACACGCCTTGTTTCGAAAATGGTAGAAACGTGCGCCTCTCTGGGTGCTTCGCGCGTTGGCCTAGGTGTCTACGCCGAGAACAATGCTGCCAAACAGGTTTACCAGAATTGCGGATTCACTCTCATCAACGAATTCACCAGCTACTCAAAGAGTTAGAGCAGCACTGGCAACGCGATATCGGGCTTGTTGTGTGCCAGATGAGCGTTGAGCGCTGCGACGTGATACTCCTCGAGAAGTAAGTGATTCTCTACACGTGCATACGGGCGGCCATCCACTACAGCACCTTGCGTGCCTTCAATGACTGCCGTTACATCCTCACCAGAAAGCGTCTTGAAGGTCTCCAAAGCATGTGCTACTGCCAGCACGGAGATGCGATGAGCCGCAAGCAAATCTTCCGATTTCTTCAACAACGTCGAAAGGTTGTCTTCAATGCGATCAGCGAGTGCTCGTCGCAATTCCTTAGCCGAATCCTCAGCACCTTTGCCCTGACCTCCTGGAGTACCCACTTCGAAGCGACGATTAGAAGCGTGTGACGAGACAGTCGAGCCCATGCCCCAATGACCTTCCATGAAGCTAGCCACCGTAGTCGCGCTCTCGAGGTCACCAGATACACCAGAGGAGTTATCTCCCCCAAAGAACATTCGTTCTCCGGCCAAAGATGCGAGCGACACAAGAACATCGGCCTCGTATTCACTTCGCCAATGAGTGAACTGATCATCGGGCGGAATACTCGCTACCATCCCAAGGTAGTCGGAGCCCTTTTCAATGGTGGCCAAATCAATAGACATGTGTTGACGTACCGTGTGCGCCATCACTGCATGGCAAGCTTCGTGAATCGCCACTGCGTGACGTTCGCGCTCTATATATTCCACGTCTTCTGGTGGTCCAAGCTCCTTCAACTGTTTTGCGCGAACAACATCGGGCCAAGTGATGTACTTACGATCACTGCGAATCGCGATGATAAGCGCCTCGTTGATGGTGTCCTTAATGGATGCGCCGGTCGCATAAGGAGTGATAGTTGCCAACTTGTCTATATCCTCCGCAGTGAGCGTGTGAGAAACCTTGTCTAAATAACCTTGATAGGTCCGCACGCGCCCGGCCTTACTCGGATAGCCGACGCGATAGATGCGATCAATGCGACCCGGACGCAGAAGTGCTTCGTCAAGAGCTTCAGGCATATTCGTGGCCATCACTACGAGGATTCGATACTTGGGTGGCGCTTTGGGACGCATTCCCAGAACTCGCCGTACTACGCGATTAATGAAGCCACGTGGCTTACGCAGACCAGAGAGTTCGGTGAGCAGCGCCTGCAGAGTACCCATGCCGCCGTTGCCGCCACCGCCGGCAGAGCCCATCACGAATGCGTCGCGAACCAGTAGCGAAGCTGTGGTGGTTGATAGGTAATTTCCGCCGTGGCACGCCTCACCGAAAATTGCGGGAGCAGGGGAAGACATAGCGCCTGGACCACCCGCACGAACTAAACCGCGATTACCCAGCGAGTCTGCTTCATCGAAGAAGACCACGACGCCGCCATAACGCAGGGCTAATTTGCGTAATTTACGGAAGAGTCCTTTGACTTTGAGAACGCCAATACCGAAGAACATGTTGGTAAATGCACCTGGATCCACAAAGACGAATGGCTTACCAGTCTCACCTGCAACGGACTCTGCCATGAGAGTCTTACCGGTTCCGGGTGGACCCCAGAGAAGAACGCCACCGGGTACATAACCTCCGTGGGCTTCGATCTCCTCAGGTCTTTCAAGGAACATGAGATTTTCTCGAATGCGGTTGAGTACGTGATCTTGACCCCACACGTCTGTAAAGCGTGTCTTGATGTCATCTGGAAAGTAGGTATCAATTCCACCTCGAGAAAGAAACCAGAACAATGCTACAAATTGAATCAAGATGAAAACCACCGCAAAGGCCAGTTGGGCGATAATCGGCATCGCAGCCCACAGAGCCTTGGGAGCGAAGAAGAGCGCCTTTACCGGCGGCTCGTCATAAATGGCACCGAGCACAACCGCAAGTAAGGCAATCCATAAAAGGAACTTAATTGCCCGAGAGAGTCGATGTCGGTTCCAGTCACTGATCTTGTGAACCAAACGATCAACAAAGAGAAAATACTTACCCCACCCGCGGTGGTACGGAGCCGCCAATTCCGAAATCAAAAAATGAATTTGTCGTAGAACCTCAATGAGAACAAGTACAAAAATCCATTTACGCTCTAGGGATACGTTATAGGCGGCGTCATTGAAGGAAAGTGTT
>WLIL01000067.1 GCA_009702245.1 Actinomycetota bacterium | reverse complement strand
GATTCGGAGAATTCCGTGAGCATGCCACCACTCTAGCGTTGGTGAGAGTTAAAGCTCGGAAATCTCTCGGATGGATTCGTGTCGTCGGGTAATTTCAGCGGCCAAATCGTTATCTCCAAGGGCGCTGACGATATCTCGCAAGATTACCTCGTATCGGACGATTTCTTCGATATCTGGTTCATCGCTCGTCTGTTCGATCTCAATAGCCTCGTGGATATTTCGTAGCGCCTCGTCGAGTTCGCCTTCGTGGAAGAGAGCTTGGGCCAGGGGGAGGATGGCGAGGGTGGAGTGCAGACGTTTTCCCAAAGTAGTGAAGACATCGAGTGCGCGCTGGGCATGACGGTGTGCTTCCGGGATTCTGGATAGAGCGATGAATGACTCTGCCAAGCCGGCATCAACGATTGCTAGGTCAAAGACGCTCTTGAGATCTTTGAAGGCCGCGCGCGCTTCGGTCATCTCGATGAGTGCCTCTGCGGGGTTACCAATACTTAAAAGACTTCGTCCTAGGTAAAAACGATCCTGCGCCGCAATGTGTCGGTCGCCGACTCCGTCGCCGGCCTCTGAAGATGAGTACGAGAGATATTTCGCGGCAGTGTTGAAGTCTTTCGCGTCGTATGCCCAGCGGCCAATCATGCAATCGATTTCTGCAACATCAGGGAGAGACTCGCGATGATAGAGATCACTGACAACCATGAGTTCAGTGAGTGCTTCTTGGTTTTGGCCAATTGCTTTGAGGTTATGTGCCACGCCTGAACGCGCACGACCGAGAGCCTCGCGATCCTTGGTGTCGATACGTTCCAAAATCTCTACCGACTCTTGTGCGCAAGCGAGGGCTTCGGAGTACTTGTTGCGCGTGTAGAGATGAGCGCTGATTTTGTAGAGGATGTCGGCGCGGTCATTGCCAGCGCTTCCTGGAAGCAACTCCCAGAGATCTTCCTCGGTGATGTGATCGTCGTCATCGTGCGCCATAGCGATATCTAAGCAGTCCTAGGTGACGGATGGGTGAACGAACCGTCGGTGGCTGCTACCAGCGCGCCATTTCGGCAGCGAAAGGGTCGAGTCCCATGGGTCCCATGCGGAGCGCGTGAGCGTGGAAAGCCTTGAGATCGAAGGCTCCACCATGGCGAGCTCTGGCGGCCTCGCGGACCGCCATCCAGACGCGTTCGCCCACCTTGTAGGAGATGGCTTGCCCAGGGATGCCTAGATAACGATCGACTTCAGAGTTGGCGAATTCGGGCTCGAGGAGAGCTCTCTCAATGAGGCATTCGCGGGCGGATTCGGCGTTCCAGACTTTGCCATGCTCATCTTTGTACCCGAGGTGCATTCCGATATCCACCACGACCCGAGCCGCGCGAAGCCCTTGTCCCGAGAGGAAGCCGAGCTCTGCGCCAGGATCTTCAAATGCACCGAGTTCATCCATGAGGCGTTCTGCATAGAGCGCCCAGCCCTCCCCATATCCACTCGTCCAACCTTCGGTACGTTGAAAACGAGAGAGGCGTTCTTGTTCGAGAACAACAGTGGCGCATTGTAAATGATGTCCAGGTACTGCTTCGTGATACCAAATAGAGTCATTGCGCCACGAGGTGAATTCATTCATTCCCATTGTCGGATACCAGGTGGTGCCGGGACGGGAGAGATCTTCACTGGGCGGCATGTAGTAGGCAGCAGCTGCAGAACCTTCCGGAGCAAGACGTACGTCACAGAACTTAATCCGATCATCGATATCAAAATGAGTTCCGTGCATACGTTCGATCGCACTGTCCGTGAAGTTACGCAGATAGGCGAGCAGCTGATCTGTTCCGTGCAGCGCATACTTAGGATCACGATCTAGATGCATGGCCACGTCGGCCAGAGATTTAGCTTGGGGCGCTACGCGGGCGGCCACTTTCCACATTCGCTCGTTGATGGCGGCCAGATCAGCGAGCCCCCATTCGTAAGTATCACGAAGATTGAGCTTGGATCCCGTGTAGTACCGCGCCCAGGGGGCGTAGCGTTCCTCGCCGTAGGCGTCCACGGGTGAAGAGAGAGTGGCATATTCATCGTGCAACCAGTTCGCAAGCGAGGTCGCACTCTCCGAGGCGATTTCAATTGCTTGATCAAGTTGGGCTTGCAAGGCGCCGGCATTGATGTTGGATGCGAATGCTCGATACCCAGTTGCTCCATGCGCACCTACTTGTTCTGCTACCGAGAGAACCTGCCGACGCGCGCCCACCATGCCGTCACGTTGTAGCTCCCGCAAACTCTCTTGCCATGAATTAAATGCTCGAGGTATTGCATGGAGACGAGCAATGATGAGTGAAACCGCATCAGGAGTTGAGGCGTCCATCATTTCAAAGACTTGGCGAACGTCTGAGGCAGGCGATGCGAGCGCACAAATAACGCGCTGCATCTCCATTGACTCATAGAGGCCAAGTGATGATTCAAGTCTCTCCCTAAAGACCTCAGCCGAAATTCGGTCAATTTCATCAATTGGTGTGAGGTCTTTCAGGGCGCTCAAAGTATTTCGAAAATGATCTGCTTGGGATTGACTTCCGGCGAGTGAGTAGTCAGGCAACTTGTCGTCATACCCGGAGATGCCCAAGTTGGTGGCCGTAATCGGGTTTATCGCTGCCAGTTCATCGATGTATGTATCCGCGAGTGCGAAGATGGCTGATCGATGTGTCATGTTCACTCCTTGAGCTAGACAGGTGGAGAGAGAATCACAAGTAGGGCGGCAATAAATTGCACAATGAATGCAGCAGCAGTAAGAGCGTGGAAGAGCTCATGGAAGCCAAACCATTTGATCGAGATGTTTGGTTTTTTGAGCGCATAAAAAATTCCGCCTACTGAATATAAGACGCCACCTAGAATGATGAGTACACAGACGAGCACGCCACCTCGTTGCCAGAAAGTGGGCATGTAGATGACGGCAACCCAACCTAAGGCGATGTACACCGGAACGTAGAGCCAACGGGGAGCGTTCATCCAGAGGATGCGGAAAACGGCTGCGGCTATTGCCCCACCCCACACGACGCAGAGCATGACGATGGAACTTGTCTTGGTGAGCAAGAAGAGTGCAAAGGGCGTGTATGTGCCGGCGATTAAGATAGGGATATTGGCGTGGTCGATGCGGCGCCAGACTGCCTTCACCTCGGGACTCCACTTACCGCGATGGTAAAGCGCGCTGCAGGTGAAGAGCAGGACTGCGGTGAGTGTGTAGAGGGCGCCGGCGATGCGGCCACGAAATGTGGCGGCCAAGGTCACCAAAGTGAGGCCGGCCACCAGGGCAAGTGGGGACATGACCAGATGGATTACTCCGCGCAGGCGCGGGGTCGGCAAGGCCGTCGTGGAGGCCGTTGCAGAGGGCAACGCGGGGGGAGTTGTGGCCGGGTTTTCGGTGGAGGTATTCATCTAGATCAGCCTACCGCTCGCCTCATTTTCCGCCTTTTTACGCTCCGTTGCCCATAGAGTAGGGCGGTGATGAGCGAGAACGTGCGCCCTTGGGGCTATTACGAGGTACTGCAGAGCGCCACCCACCATCAGGTGAAGTGTGTCTGGATTAGCCCGGGCAAGCGCCTCTCCTACCAACGTCACCAGTTTCGGGCTGAACATTGGTTGATCATTTCTGGTCATGCCGAAGTCACTCTTGACGATGTAACGATCAACCTTGGGCCAGGGGAGAGTATCGATATTCCCATCATGGCTAAGCATCGAATTTCCGCGCCCAGCGACGAAGTAGTTTTTGTGGAAGTGCAAACGGGAACGTCCTTTGATGAGGATGACATTGAACGTTTCGAAGACGACTACGGCAGAGCGAATTAAGGAAACCATGAAACGAATTACGCTTTTAGTACTCATTTTGTTTATCCTGGTACAACTGAGCGTTCTTGCTGGCATTCCGCTAGGTAGCCGTGTTGATCAAGTTCCGTCTACGGAGCGATGGGTGAGCGTCGCAGCAGTGGTGATGGCCATCGGTGCGCTCCGTGTCCTTTTCAGACCAGATAAGACCGTGCGACTCTTTGCCATCATTTTTGCGCTCACCGCCATCATCAACGCTTTCGACCGCACAAGCGCAGTAAGCGTGGCGCTCTTCCCGCTCGCGATGGTCGCCGCTTTTGGTCTCTGGTGGGCATCGGGTGAACCGACTCGGGTAGCAATGCGCGAACAGGCCAAGAAGGGCTTTAAGTAGTCTTACTTATTTGCCGCTTTGATGTACTTGCGAATACTGATGGGCATGAACACTGCCATGATCAGCACCATGTAGATCAAGGACATTGCTAGAGGATGCGAGCTAGGGAATGAACCAGCGGTAGCGCCAAATTCATTCGTCAAGCCGAAGAGTTCTCGGCACGCAGCAACCATGGTCGAAACCGGATTCCACTCAGCGAAGTATTGAAGTGCTTTTGGCATGCCGGTGGTAGGTGCAAACGCGTTTGAGAGGAAGGTGAGCGGAAAGACCGAGATGAATACCAGGTTCTGAGCCACCCGCTCTTCGCGAACTGAGAGGCCGATGATGACGCCGATCCATGACATCGCAAATCCAAAGAGCAGAAGGAAGAGAAAGCCAAAGACGATGTGCACGAATCCCGAACTGGGGCGCCATCCGACAATGAAGCCAGCGATGCCCATGACTCCGAGGACCACCACGTTAAGTGCGGCGTCTCCTAGGGTGCGACCGAAAACCACCGCGCCTCGAGAGATGGGGAGAGATCGAAAGCGATCGATCAAACCTTTTTGCATATCTGCGGCCAAGCCCACTGCTGTTCCCGCGAGAGTGAATGCCACCGTTTGTACGAAGATTCCTGGCATCAGAAGTTGAACGTATCCGCCAGGTTGATCAGTGCTGATGGAACCACCGAATACATAACGAAAGAGCATCACAAACATCACGGGTTGAATGGTAGAGAAGATCAAGACTTCTGGAACGCGAACTAGTTGAAGCAATTGGCGCTTCATGATGACAAATGCGTCAGTGATGGCGGTCATTTCTTTGATCCCTTCTTCGCTTCTTTCATTCTTCGACGCTTCTCGCGAGGGTCGGAGGGCTCTTCCTCTTTCTTCTCTTCTGCCACGTGACCTGTAAGTGAGAGGAATACATCGTCGAGAGAGGGGCGCTTCAAGCCAATATCGAGCGGGTGGATGCCAGCTTCGTCGAGCGCGCGAGCGGCTTCAATGAGCGCCTTGCTTCCAGTGGTGACGGGCGCGGAAACCTGGCGCATACCCTCATCGACGCTAGTGGCGCTTCCGCTAATGCGCGCAACAATTTCGTTAGTGGCATTGAGATGTTGATTCTCCACGATGATTTCGAGGCGTTCTCCGCCCACTTGCAGCTTGAGTTGATCAGAAGTTCCGCGTGCGATCACTTTTCCGTGGTCGATCACTGCAATTTCGTCAGCGAGTTGATCTGCCTCTTCGAGATATTGCGTGGTGAGGAGCAAGGTGACGCCGCCTCTGACGAGTTCATCGATCACGCCCCACATTTCTTGACGGCCGCGCGGATCAAGACCAGTGGTGGGCTCATCGAGGAAAAGGACCTTAGGTTTCACGATCAAAGAAGCTGCGAGGTCGAGGCGACGGCGCATGCCACCGGAGTAAGTGCGGATAGGACGCTTGCCGCTTTCGCTCAAAGAAAACTGCTCGAGGAGTTCCTCTGCGCGAGCTTTAGCAGCGTTCGCGTTGAGGTGATAGAGACGGCCGAACATCACCAAGTTATCCCAACCGGTGAGAGTTTCATCAACTGCCGCATACTGCCCGGAAAGGCCAATAATTTTTCGAACTTCACTAGGGGATTTGAGAACATCAATGCCCCCTACGGAAGCACGGCCTGAGTCGGGGTTGAGGAGGGTGGCGAGAATGCGCACGGTGGTGGTCTTGCCGGCGCCGTTAGGGCCGAGCACACCAAGGACAGTGCCTTCTTCTACTTCAAGACTCAATCCGTCGAGTGCGCGCACGCTGCCCTTGTTGTATGTCTTGACCAGGTTCTCTGCAATAACACTTTTCATAATCCCCAACCTCGTTCGAAAGCAAGCCGTCAATTTACCATTTCAAGTACTGATTGTATGAATTGAGTCTTGCCGTCGGTATAAGCCTCACGGTCGCTCTGGTGAACTACAGCGAGTTTATGTTTTAAATCTGCGTATTGCGCTATCAGCTCGGGATCAGCGCGGAGGGCCTCTCTGAACGTGAGGTGTTCCTCCCACCGTTGCTGGCCTTCGGGGACGAGGTGGAGGTGTGCGAAGCGATGATCGCCTACGACTTTTACCACAAAGCGCCTCCATGGTCGCTCGTCGAGCTCTGATGGAACGAGATGCCAAGCGGATTGCGCTTGCGTGAGCCGTAACGCGTTCTGATCGATCGTTTTGAAATCTTTCATCATGACCATGATGTCAATGATGGGTTTAGCCGCTAGGCCTGGAATGGAAGTGGAGCCGATGTGCTCGATGGCGAGCGCATCACTGTCAAAAACTTTTGATAGTTCAGTGATGAGTTCGTGCGCCACGAGTGGCCATTGCTCTGAATACGGTGCAATGACAATTTCTTCAGTTGCCCACTTCGGGATAGTGTTCATCGGAGAAAGCTTGGTCGTAAAATTCCGATGCTCAACACTTTTTCTATGCGAGCCATGGAGGCAACGAGGAGTTCCTCCTCGTAAGCAGGCGCGACTACTCCAAGGCCAACTGGTAAACCATCGGTGATGCCCATCGGTAGGCAACCCACGGGGTCGCCAGTAATGGATGGTGCGGTGGTGATCCAACTTGCGCCGCTGTGATCATCGCTGCCCCCGAGATTGCTCAGCCAAGCAGGCGCGTACGTGGCACCGATGAGTACATCTACTCCAGCGAAAGCTTTGCCGAGCATGGCTGATGCCCAATCAACATTACGCCGGCGTTTGGCGAGGTACTCATCTCCGCGTCCACCCAGTTCCAGTGCGAGATCGAAGTACTCCTGTCCGAAGTACTGAAGTTCGCTATCGGAGTGTGTTCTGTTGAAAGCAACGACATCGGCGAGCGAGGAAAGGGAACTTCCGCAGCGCCGTGAAAGGTATTCGCCCAGATCATCGTGAAGTTCATGGAGAAGAACATGAAATTCATCAAGCCCGACTGATTCATCGGGCGCGGGTGCATCAATTTCTACGATCGTGAGCCCTGCTGCGCTGAGTTTGGAAACGGCGTCGAAGAGAAGTGTGTTCGTGCCATCGTGATTTGTGGTCCACGACTTCACAAAGCCAATGGTGGGGGAGAAGTCTGCGTTGGCGGCGCTTACAAATCCGCGAGCACTCATCATGACTTCAAGGAGGAGAGCAGTGTCAGTAACAGTGCGAGCCATCGGACCGGGTGAGTCTTGGCTCGAGCTGATGGGCACCATGCCATCTCGCGGAATAGATCCGACAGTCGGCTTAATCCCCACACAACCATTAAGCGATGCTGGGCAGACGATGGAACCATCTGTTTCACTGCCGACCGCAAGTGCCACGAGTCCTGCGGCAATGGCTGCACCTGATCCAGACGATGAGCCGCCTGCAGAGTGTGGATGTTTCCATGGATTTGCGGTGAGACCACCAAGTGCAGACCAACCACTTGTTGACTCTGGCGATCGAATGTTTGCCCACTCCGAAAGATTGGTGGCACCAATGATGTTGGCGCCTGCCATGCGTAGGCGACGAGCGATAGTGGAATCCTGTTTTACCGGATAGTCACGTAGCGCAAGAGAACCCGCACTCGCGGGTAGCCCGATAGCTTCTACGTTGTCTTTGATGACAACCGGAATGCCTGCTAAAGGAAGTGCCGGGTTGATCTTCTCTGAGTTTTCTAGTGCGTCAAAAGAGAGCGCGAGAATCGAATTGAGTTGGTAACCGTTTCGATCGATCGCATCGATGCGGGCAAGTGCCTCGATGGTGAGCTCTTGGGCGTCCTTCTTCCCTTGATGTACGAGTGCAATCTGGTCCATTGCGGGAGTGAAGTCGCTCATATAGTGAGTCTATAAAGGAACTCAAGGCTTTGCGCGCCTTGATAGACTCCCTAAATGGAAAAAACCCGAATCCAGCGGTTGCGGGAAGCCGCCATCCCCACCGACCCAGCGATTCGGACTCTCAGCACCTCAACGCTGATTAACACAATCGGCAATGGCCTTTTTCGTACGGTGGAAGTCATTTACTTCACGCTCATCATTGGGCTTTCTCCGGCCAAGGTCGCACTCGCT
>WLIL01000066.1 GCA_009702245.1 Actinomycetota bacterium | reverse complement strand
GCGGTGCTGGGTTTACGTTTTCCTGATGAAAATGGTTTGACTCCAGTCTCACTTCACTTCTCGGTAGTGCGCGATACTGCGGTTACGTTGCCAGTGATTCTTGTAATCGTCTGGGTCTTTCTCATGATCGCTGCTACTAGTAACGGCGTAAACCTGACTGACGGTCTCGATGGACTTGCAACCGGAACTAGCGTGATGACCTTTGCCGCTTATATTCTGATTGGTGTCTGGGAGTTTGGGCAGGGTTGCGCGGTCAATCCAGGTCCAAAGTGCTACGACGTGCGGGATCCACTTGACATTGCGATTGTGGCGGCCGCACTCATGGGCGCCTGTTTTGGTTTTCTTTGGTGGAACGCGAGCCCAGCACAAATCTTCATGGGCGATACTGGTTCTCTTGCACTCGGCGGCGCGCTTGCTGGCCTTGCCATTACCAGCCGCACGCAAGGCTTATTGGCTCTTCTGGGCGGACTCTTTGTGATCATTACGCTCTCAGTCATCCTCCAGGTGGGTTACTTCAAATTGACCGGCGGTAAACGAATATTTCGAATGGCCCCGCTCCAACATCACTTTGAGTTGATCGGTTGGGGCGAGGTGACGATTGTTATTCGCTTCTGGATTATCGCTGGACTCTGTGTCGCCAGTGGCCTGGGACTTTACTATGGGGCCTGGGTGAGCACATGAGCCGAGTCGTTGTGGCGGGCGCGGGACGGACTGGGTTGGCTTTGGCTCAGGCGGTCAAGGGTGAAGGGCATGAGGTAACCGTCGTAGTTGATGCCCCACTACCAGCACATATTGCTCTGGAATTGTCCCAAGATGGCGTCTCTTCACTCTTGACGAGTGATGCACTGGGGCAGATTTCGAATTTCGAGCGAATTTATGCCTCTCCTGGTTGGAAATTGGACCACCCGCTCTTTCTTTCCGGCGTCGAAGTTGTTGGCGAAGTCGATTTTGCATGGGAGATGGCACAAATTCGTGCAGAACGTCTCAGCCAGCCAGCGCCGCTCTGGTTGGCTGTCACCGGCACGAACGGGAAGACGACCACTACTGAGATGTTGCAATCTATTTTGGTCGCCGATGGTCTCAACTCGGTAGCTTGCGGCAATGTGGGATACCCGTTGATCTCGGCGGTTTTAGATGATGAGCAGTACGACGTCTTGGCAATTGAGTTGTCATCGTTTCAGATTGCCCGAATGAAGAATGCGCACCCTCGAGCCTCAGCACTGCTGAATGTGGCAGAGGATCATATTGATTGGCACGGCTCCCTCGCTGAGTATGCGCAAATAAAGATTGCGCTGCTGGCGGCCTCGGATTCGTCGATTTGCAATGGCGATGATGAACTCTTGAATTCCATGCTAGAACTCGCTCGATTTACTCCCGATGTAAAATTCACCCTAGATTCCCCTAAGCGTGGAGAGCTGGGAGTAGTAGAGGAACTCTTAGTAGATCGCGCCTATGTGGAAGATCCAGATCATGGCGCAGTCTCCCTTGCTGAATTAGGAGATATCCAACCCTTTGCGGCACATAACGTGCAAAACGCGTTAGCTGCTAGCGCGTTGGCTCGGAGTATTGGAGTCTCAGAAGTTTCGGTCGCGGCCGGACTTCGCGCTTTTATCCCAGGATCTCACCGCATCGCTGAAATTTTGAATGAGGGTGGAGTGAAATGGATCAACGATTCCAAAGCGACAAACCCGCACGCAGCAATAGCTTCCCTCAAGGCTTTTGATAACGTCATATGGGTAGCAGGTGGCCTGCTGAAGGGTGCCTCTGTGGATCAATTAGTAATCGAGTGCGGCAAACGTATCAAAGTAGCTTTGCTTATCGGACAGGATCGAGAAGAAATCGCTGAGTCCTTGGCAAAGCACGCGCCACATGTTGCGGTAGAAAGAATTGATGTACATGTCGACCCAACTCCTGCTGAACAAGGCAGGCAGTTAATGCGAAATGTCGCTGCTCGAGCGCACGAATTGGCTGGCATCGGGGATACGGTCCTTTTGGCACCTGCGTGTGCTTCGATGGATCAATTCATTTCATACGCAGAGCGTGGAAATTTCTTCGCAGACGCAGTTCGAGAGGGGAGTCATGTCTAAGAGCGCTCTCGCTAGCGATCGGCGATATTTTCCTCTCCTCTTGGGTTCCTCGATCGTCCTCTGCGTTATCGGAATAACAATGGTCTTATCTGCTTCGTCGGTGGCATCTATCAAATCTTCTGGTTCTAGCTTTTCTATCGTACTTAAGCAGTTGTTTTTCCTGGCAATTGGCAGTGCTTTTGCATTTTTGGCGTTTAAGATTCCGACACTTATCTATCGTAAACTCGCTCCGCTGGCAGTCGTTGGGTCCTGTGCGTTGCAACTCCTGATTTTCACGCCACTAGGTGTCAATATAAACGGGAATCGCAACTGGCTGGAGTTTGGTCCCATACGATTCCAGCCAAGCGAGTTTGGCAAACTCGCGTTAGTACTTTGGGTTGCTGATGCCTTGACCCGAGGCGGAATTCCCCTTATGGATCGATTGGTTCGGGCGCTCTTTGGCGCAGCGCCGATACTTATCCTTGTGCTTGCCGGTAAAGATTTAGGTACAGCAATCATTATTTTTGCCACGCTCTTCGCCATGCTTTTTGCCGCTGGGATTTCTGGTCGCGCACTCTCGTTCTTTGGAATGCTTGCAATGCTGGGTACCGCAGCTCTTGTGGTAAGCCAATCTCATCGGTTGAAGAGATTCACTGCACTCCTTGATCCATTTTCGGTAGCGAATTACCAATCTGCAGGGTGGCAACCGGCTCACGGAATTATGGCGTTGGCTTCTGGGGGTCTCTTTGGAGTGGGGTTGGGGGCGGGTAGTCAAAAGTGGGGCAACCTGGGCCCGGAGGCACATACAGACTTTATCTTTGCTGTTATTGGTGAAGAGGTGGGCCTCTTTGGCACGCTCATGGTGGTGGCGATTTTCGGAGTTGTCCTCTGGTGTGGTTGTTCACTTGCATTGCGCGTGAAGGACAATTTTTCTCGGCTTATCGCGGTAGGTGTTACCACCTGGATAGTTTTTCAAGCCCTCATGAATATGGGTTCTGCGATAGGAGTCTTTCCAGTTGTGGGGGTACCGTTGCCATTTGTTTCATACGGCGGGTCATCGTTAATTTCTACCTTGGCTGCCATCGCAATCCTGCTCAGAATTGCTCATGATCGAGCGCGGCCATGAAGGTGCTCTTTGCATCTGGCGGTAGCGCTGGTCATGTTGACCCAGCGATCGCAACCGCGGAGGCCCTCAAGGATCTCTCTCCTACCGCGAGTATTGTCTTTATGGGAACCAGGGCCGGAATCGAGTCCAGGCTGGTGCCTTCGGCGGGCTATCCGTTATTGACGATAGAGAAACTTCCATTTCCGCGTCGATTTTCTATTTCATCCTTGGCATGGCCTGTTCGTGCAATTAGTAATCTTCATAGAGCACGTCGCATCGTTCGAGATTTCGATGTCGTTGTCGGTTTTGGCGGGTACGTTTCAGCGTTTGGCATACTTGCCGCTTTTCTTGAGCGAGTGCCGCGCATCGTTCATGAAGCGAATGCGCTTTCAGGATTAGCAAACCGTTTCGCGGGACGGCTGGGTGCCCTGGCCTTTGCGAGTTATCCACGTGCGGAGAAGCAGATGAGAAACGCTCGACTGATGGCTCTTCCACTTCGCAAGAATATGCAAGCCGCTCCTATGGATCAGACAGAAGCTAAGCGCTTCTTTGACGTACCCGTAGATCTCCCGACCGTGTTGATCGTCGGTGGATCGCTGGGCGCGCGAAGACTCAACGCCATGGTGAGCAATATGGTCTCAGCCGGCGAATCATTGCCTTATTCCATCATTCACTCTCTCGGCCACGACGTGGACCTACCCGTGGCCTCATCGCGGTACCGACCCCTGGCATATATGGAGCGGATGGATGTGGCACTTTCAGCGGCAGACTTGGTAATTTCTCGTGCGGGAGCCGGGGCCGTTGCTCAGATTGCACGTTTTGAAGTTCCGGCAATCTTTATTCCACTCTGGCATGGCAATGGTGAACAAGGGGCTAACGCTGCGCCTGCGGCTGAGATTGGCGCTGCCCTCGTGCTCAAGGAAGATGACACCCTTGAAAGTCGCCTACGTACAGAGGTCACTCGCCTCATCGGTAATTCTATGGAGCTTTCTACAATGCGGTCTGCCTACGCAAAGCTTCCAGTATCGCTGCATTCGTGCGATGGGGCAGATGAGATGGCAGCCGAAATCATTGCGCAGTTCCGAGCGAAGGTCGGGGCACAGGTCCGATGAGGAAGGCACTCGACTCATCGCTTGGTCCGGTTCATCTAGTAGGTATCGGTGGTTCAGGTATGAGTGGAATTGCTCGCATCCTTCTTGCGCGCGGATTTCAAGTCAGTGGTTCTGATACTCGCGAAACTCAGGAGATTCATGCCTTGCGCGCTTTGGGAGCACGAGTGGCTGTAGGTCATGCTGCGGTGAATCTCTTACAATTTGGCATACCTGCATCGGTCATCATCACTTCGACTGCGATCCCACTCGATAATCCTGAATTGACGGAAGCCCACACAATGCTCTGCGAAGTCATTCATCGCTCAGAAGCTTTGGCGAGTCTTTTGATAGGACGAAAGAGTCTTGCGGTAGCTGGTACGCACGGGAAGACCACAACTACTTCGATGACAGCGGTAGCTCTTCAATCTCTCGGCCTGGATCCCTCATATGCGATAGGTGCTGGATTGGGGAGCGCTGGAAGCAATGCGCATCACGGCAATGGCGATTTCTTTGTAATTGAGGCGGATGAATCTGACAAATCATTTCTTGCCTATTCGCCAGATTCAGCCATAATCACCAATATTGAAGCCGATCATATGGACCAGTTCACCTCACTGGCAGAGATTGACAATTCATTCCTCGAATTTGCGCATTCAGTATCCGAATCGCTCGTTCTCTGTGGCGACGATGCTGGTGTGCAAAGATTGTTATCGAAGTTAGATCGCAAAGTTGTTTCATACGGCAAGACTGCGACAAATGATTTGGTTATCTCTGAAGTTCATCCCGTCAATGCTGGGTCCATATTTACCGCCAATTTGCGCGGACGAAAGTTGGGTTCATTCACACTTCAAGTTCCGGGCGTTCACAACGTCTTGAACGCTGCTGCAGTGATTGCCATGTCAGCCGAGTACGGGTTGTCCATGGAGGGAGTGCGTAAAGGGTTGGCGGAATTTGCTGGTGCCCGTCGTCGGTTTGATATTCGAGGAACGGTATCCAAGGTTACAGTTGTAGACGATTACGCGCATCACCCCACCGAGATAGTTGCGACCTTAAAAGCTGCACGCGAAGTTGCGCCTCGAGGACGGATTATTGCAATCTTTCAACCCCACCGTTTTACTAGGTTACAAGCTTTCATGGGCGAATTTGCGTCAGCTCTTGCGTCAGCTGATGAAGTAGCCATCATGGACGTTTATGGCGCCGGCGAGAGTGCGCTGCCGGGAGTAAGCGGTATGAGATTAGCGGCGCTTATTCCAGGAGCTACTTTCCTTCCTAGTTTCCTCGATGTGAGTGAGTGGGCAGCCAAAATTGCGCAACCTGGAGATTATGTTTTCACTTTGGGTGCTGGTGATGTCACCTTGTTGGGTCCTGCCATTCTCGAACAACTCGCAGTGGTGGCCAAGAGTTGAGAAGGTTTCGCGTGCTCATCGCCTTGTCTGTCACCTTCGTGCTGCTTGCGTGGGTCCTCGGCTGGTCGTCGCTTTTGACAGTACGCACCATTCAAATAGAGGGCATCGCTCCCAAGAGCGCACTCAATGGAAAGCAACTCATCGCGGAATCGGGCATTCGAGTTGGGGAGAAGATGGCGAGAGCTCACATTTCGACGCTTTCTGAACTCAAAGCGAAATATCCCAAGATTGAATCAATAGCGTTGAAGCGAAGCTGGCCATCAACCGTCACGTTAGTTGTGAAAGAGAAGATTGCTATTGCAGCTGTCTACGTCAATGGCGTCTATCAACTTTATGGTGAAGATGGATTGCCCTTTGCACGTGTAGCCACGCCGCCAAGTGATCTTCCCGTCATTACGGGGCGCGAAACTGCAGGTATCAAAGCAGCAGTTTCGATTTATCGCTCATTGCCCGCAGATTTAGCTAGTCAGATAGCGACTCTGACTGCGCGCACCAATGATTTGATTGAATTTACGATCGGTGAGACCCGGATTACGTGGGGAAGCAGTGATGACAGTGCAACTAAGATCAAAGTGTTGCGTGTGCTGTTGAAAACACCAGCAAAGAAGATTGACGTGAGCGCCCCGCTTTCGCCCACCACGCGCTGAGTATGGGGGCTGGGATTCTTTTCCGTGCGACACGCCCACCAAGGTCATTGCACCTTCTCTGAGGGGGGCCTAACGTACGGATGAAATAGGACAAAAGGGTCATTCTCTACTAGAGGTTGAGCCTTCTATATGTAGCGCAAGCCCTGTCAGTGTTAATCATCAGCATGAGGAGTCGAAGTGGCCGCACCGCAGAATTATCTCGCCGTCATCAAAGTAGTCGGCATCGGCGGAGGTGGCGTCAATGCTGTCAATCGCATGATCGAAGCCGGTCTCAAAGGCGTGGAATTTATCGCTATCAATACAGACGCACAGCAACTCATCATGAGTGATGCTGACGTGAAACTAGATATCGGTCGTGAATTAACGCGCGGGCTGGGTGCAGGCGCCGCTCCGTCAGTCGGCGAGCAAGCCGCTAACGATCATGCAGAAGATATCGAAGAGGTTTTGCGCGGCGCAGATATGGTCTTTGTGACGGCCGGAGAAGGTGGCGGCACTGGAACTGGTGGCGCTCCTATCGTGGCTCGCATTGCACGTGAACTTGGTGCGCTCACCATTGGTGTGGTTACTAAGCCATTCAGCTTTGAAGCAAAGCGTCGTACTGCACAAGCGGAAGAGGGGATTGCAAAACTTCGAAGCGAAGTAGATACCTTAATTGTCATTCCTAACGACCGGCTTCTTTCCATATCTGATCGTGCTATCACTTTCCTGGACGCTTTTAAGAGTGCGGATCAAGTATTGCTATCTGGTGTGCAAGGCATTACTGATTTGATCACCACCCCTGGTCTTATCAACCTCGACTTCGCAGATGTGAAGAGTGTGATGCAAGGCGCTGGCTCGGCGCTGATGGGAATTGGCTCGGCGCGCGGAGAGGGTCGCGCCATTCGCGCAGCAGAGAGTGCAATTTCAAGTCCCCTTCTTGAGGCATCAATCGACGGTGCTCGTGGAGTTTTGCTTTCAATCGCCGGTGGGTCAGACCTAGGTCTATTCGAAATTAACGAAGCCGCCGAATTGGTCGCAAAGGCCGCCCATATAGATGCCAACATTATTTTCGGCGCTGTCATCGACGATGTCTTGGGAGATGAAGTACGAGTCACCGTGATCGCGGCTGGCTTTGATGGCGGCGAACCGACTCGAATGGTGACACCTACTCCAGTGGTCGAAGAGGAGATAATCGATGACCACCAGGAATCGACAGATGTCGAAGTGGATCTAGCGGCTGGGCTCGAGGAATCACCTGCTCCGCTCTCATCGCGTCGAAAAATCATTTTCGAAGAGTCCTCAGACGATCTTGACGTTCCTGACTTCTTGAAGTGATGCTCGATTGATTCGCACTTTCACCTCTCGCACTTTTCTTACAGGTGAAAGCCGCTCGCCTTTCGACTCCCTTAATCTCGCCTTGCATGTGGGTGATGATCCAGCTGCGGTAAGAAAGAATCGTGATCGCTTGAGCCAGCACTTTGGTGTGCCTATGCAGTACATGAATCAGGTGCATGGAGCTGAAGTGCGACAGGTCGATAAAGTGATCCCCGATCCCACGGTCGATGCGCTGATTACGATGACGCCAGGTCTAGGGCTTGCCGTCATGGTGGCGGATTGCATTCCACTCCTCATCTGGGATGAATCCCAGAGTGTTGCGGCTGCTGTTCATGTGGGTCGCCGCGGGGCGATTAATGGAATTGTTGAAAACGTAGTCGGCCAGATGCGTTCTTTAACCCCGGCATCTTTTTTGGCTGAGATTGGTCCTCATATCTGTGCAGGCTGCTATGTCGTGGGAGAAGAAATTGCTACTGAATTCGGCGCTATCCACCCGAACGCAATGTTGAGAAGAGAGAAGCTCACATTGGATCTCAGTAGTGCCTTGAT
>WLIL01000065.1 GCA_009702245.1 Actinomycetota bacterium | reverse complement strand
TTCAGCCGGCTCACCCACGAATGGAGGACCCCACCCGCGAGTATCGTCCCCGCCATCAGGATTCTCCACTTTAATAACTCGAGCACCCATATCGCCCAGCATCATTGCCGCGTGTGGTCCAGCAAGCGCGCGAGAGAGATCAACAACTACAACATCAGAGAGTGGCCCTTGAAGAAATTGGTTCACAGAAAGTCCACCTCCGCATAATCGCGACCGCCCGAGAGCGAGTGGTAGCCGGCTCCGCGATCGAAGAAGGGTTCATCTCCACTTCTGGAGGCGTGACGGATTTTGCGTTCCTTGTCAGAGCCGGAAAGATCAATCACGGGGTTATCTTTATCGCCAAGAGCCACTACGCCATAGTCGCGAAGCGCACCTTCGAAAGTCACTTTTCCCCAGCGAAGATCGCGTTCAACTTCATCGTATGGACGAGTAAGTGGATCACCCCAGCCACCACCACCAGTAGTGCGAATCCGGATGACTTCGCCAGCTTTCACAGGGACTGCATCCGAGAGCGCGTCTACTTCACGCTCGTGAATAGTTCCGGGTTCGATGACGACGCTAAATGATTGGCCAGCCATGCCACCGTTTACTCCCCAGCAGGAAAGTATTGAGCGATCAGCAATGCTCATGAAGTTGGCATCCTTCAACATTCGAATTTCCTTTTCGTAACCAAGGCCGCCTCGGTATCGCCCTGCTCCGCCGGAGTCTCTTGCGAGGCCGAGTCGTTCGACAATGAAAGGGAACCTTGATTCAGTAAATTCAGTAGGAAGATTTCTTGAGTCAGGAACCACGTGAATCGTATCTTCACCGTCGGAGTAATAGCGTCCACCGGAACCACCGCCAAGAACTTCTCGCATGAGGTATGGGTTTCCGTCTAAATCATCGCCATATACTCCCGTATATCGAATCGTCTCCTGATCGGCTGGCATACGACCGTTGACGGCCTTCGCTAAAACTCCAGCAAAAACGCCGAGTAGACGCAGAATAACAAAAGTTCGAGCATTTGTTGGAGCCGGAAAGATCGGAGTCAGCAAGGTTCCCTTGGGTGGAAACTTCATTTCGATGAGCGGGACGATGCCTTCATTCACATCTAGTTGTGCCATGCGTTCTGGAGTGTCCGCCAGATTGCGCAAAATTGGAGCTAACCATTTTTTGAGGAAATTACCATCTGCATAATCTCCACAGTGATTGATGGGACCCTTTGCCTGAGGGGAAGTACCAGTAAAATCTAAAACAATCTTCTCGGGAGTCTTCGTTAAAGTTATTCTTTGGGTATGCAACCTTGGCGCATCTACACCATCGTGTTCTGCATAATCTTCCCAAACAAAAGTTCCATCTGGGATCTTTGAAAGAATTTCCCGTCGATACGTCTCGGTGGTCTTATCAAGGATCGCTTGAAAACAGGCTTCGATAGTCTCTCGGCCGTATCGCTCGAAAAGCTCCGTGATTCGTCTTGCACCCATCAAACAGGCGGAGCACTCTGCGTCTAAGTCTGCTGCGAGAGAATCTGGCATACGTGAATTGCGAGTCATAATCTTTAGCGCGGACTCGTTAGGGACTCCCCTGTCCCAGAGTTTGATGGGCGGAACCATCAACCCTTCTTCAAAGACACTCTGTGCCCCCGATGGCATTGAGCCAGGGCAGGCCCCACCGATGTCATCGTGATGGCCAAACGCCTGCACGAAACAGACGACTTCGCCCTCGAAGAAGACAGGTACCGTGACACAGAGATCTGGAAGGTGGCCGATGCCGCCTTCTGAGAGATACACATCATTATGGAAATAGACATCGCCGGGATTCATGGTGTCCATGGGATAGTCGCGCACGACTGGATGAACTAATGCCGAGTATGACCGTCCTGTTAATTTACGGAGCTGCCGATCGTGAATTCCGGCACGAAAGTCATGAGCATCGCGAATCATGGGTGAACGCGAAGTTCGTCCAATGGCTGTTTCTACCTCTTGCTCAACAGAGGCTAGGGTCCCTTCGACGATCTCGACCAAAATGGGATCGATCTTTAACGGATTGGTGCTCATGCTCCCGCCTTAGTGACGATGATGTTGCGAAAACGATCGATACGGACTTGAAATCCTGGGTGAATCGGCACCGTAGATCCAAACTCTTCGATGATTGCTGGCCCAGTGATGCAATCTCCCGGCGCCAACTTCGGTCGCGAGTAAATGGGGGTTTTCACCGGTTGTGCTTCAAACCAGATCTCCCGTTCTCCAGTTATTGCACGCGATACATCGCCATCTCCAGCGGGCGATTCTTGAATCACAGGCCTTGTGATGGGACCAATACCCGAGACCCGCAGATTAACCCATTCAACTGGTTGGCGGTCGTCATCTCTGAAGTCGTATCCGTAGAGAGCCTTATGCCCATCATGGAATCGATCAGCGACGATGTGCGCAAAATGGGAATCTATATCGCCAGCAGGTGCATCGACGCGAACCTCGAATGCCTGACCAAAATATCGAAGATCTACGCTTCGGCGATACACATGGTCTGCTAAAGAAAAACCTTCCTTGACGAGGGCAGCGTGAGCACTTGCAGTGAGTTTATCTATGCTCGCCCCCACTTTCTCGAAATCGAATTCCGCATGCTTCATCACCATGGTTTGCACATAATCATTTCGCACATCCACCGTGAGAAGTCCAAACGCAGAAACGTTTCCGGGATTGAGTGGAACGATAACGCCAGCTAAACCGAGGATGTCCATCAACCGACAAAGCAATAGCGAACCAGATCCGCCAAAGGTAGTGAGATAGAAGTCGCGAACGTCTAGGCCGCGCTTAACGGTGATTTGGCGAAGTGCGTTCGCCTGGTTCCAAGCAGAAATTTCCAAGATTCCTCGAGCACACTCTTCTGCCCCAAGTCCAAGCGCCTGCGCAATCTTGGTAATACCTGCAGCGGCGAGTGCGCGATCAAGGGGAATCTCTCCTCCTAAAAGATGCGGTGGGATCCGGCCCAAGAAAAGATGCGCGTCGGTGATTGTTGGTTCCTGACCACCGTTGCCGTAGCACATGGGTCCGGGAGCTGCTCCAGCAGATTTTGGTCCCACCTTGAGAGTTCCTTCAGGAGAGATCCAAGCAATAGAACCGCCTCCAGCACCAACCGTGACGATGTCAATCATCGGAATCTTGCTGGGGAAACGTCCAATACTTCCCTCGGTTGTCATCGTGGGTTCACCACGAACAACAACGCTTACATCTGTTGAAGTTCCCCCACCGTCCAAAGTTAAAACACTTTCGAATCCAGCTTGCGAGGCAATGAGCGCGGCGCCCAATGCGCCTGCCGCAGGTCCAGAGAGCACTGTCGTAATGGGTTGATGCACTACCTCGTCGGCCGAAAGTACTCCACCATTGCTCTTCATGACATAAAAGGGCACGACCCCTTTATCGATCGTGTAGGCATCTAGGCGCGCCTTGATATTTGAAACATACCGCGCCACTTTAGGTTTAACGGCGGCATCGACCAAAGTAGTCATGGAGCGTTCGTATTCGCGATACTCCTTCAGCACCTCGCTTGAAATAGAAACAACCGCTTCAGGGATCTCCTCTAAGAGAATTTCTCGCATACGCTCTTCATGCTCGCCATTGACATATGAGTGCAGAAAGCAAATGCCGATTGTGGTGATTCCACGAGCTTTGAAGAAACGAGCAGCCGATCTAGCATCGGCTTCGACGAGTGGTCGCAGCTCCTCACCTTTAACGTTCAATCGGCCGCCAATGGTACGAACTAAATCGGCAGGCACAATACGAGGCGGTTTCACCCAGAAGTAGGAATTGCCATAACCATCGGGGACTGATTGCCGGGCAATTTCCAACATGAATTCATATCCCTCAGTGGTAATAAATCCAAGCGCGTCAATCTTGTCTTCCAACAACTGATTAGTGGCCACCGTGGTGCCATGGCTCACGGCTGAAATATCGGTCGCAGATCGCCCCATCAAGTCCAGTATCTTCGCGATGCCATTCATAAAGCCATCAGCGGGGTTAGTCGGTGTAGAGGGAGTCTTTGTGGTGACCAGTGCGCCGCTTGCTTCGTCGAGGGCGACAATGTCGGTGAAAGTCCCACCCGTATCAATACCGATACGAATTCCCATTACGCTCCCTCTCAGGTTCTCATCACGTATCAACTACTGGATCTCTCGACTGACTTTACGAGAGCCTGAGAGGTAAGTCATTGATAACCCTTGTAGATCACTACCAAGTCTATCGGCAATTACTGCCCAGATCAGCGAAAGCTTCGAACCTTCCACTCCAAGAGTGCAGGAGCACACTCCGACCACGAGCCCTCATATTGAGAACTCGCCAGCGCTGAGGTATTCAACGCAGCGCCCACCAACTCCTCCAACCCGGGGTTATGACCAATGATCAATAGGGAGGTAAATGAGTCGCCCACCTGTTGAATGAGGTCAATGATCTGCTGAGGCGAAGCTAAATAGAGTTCCGGCGTAAATCGCGCAGGTACCTGCATATCTGCGGCGGCGCTCAAGTGCTGCCAAGTTTCTACTGTGCGCGTGGCATCAGAGACAAGGGCGAGGCCGGGGCGTATGCCTTTTCGCGCAAACCATGCCCCTACTGCAGTAGCGTCGCCAAGCCCTCCGGGAGTGAGCGTCCGATTTCGATCATCAGCAGGATCCCAAGCATGCTTAATACCTTGAACAGCTTTGGCGTGACGAAGGAGATAAAGAGTCTTCATCAGCCACCTATTGCGTGAACGCCACCATCGACATGGACGATCTCACCTGTTGTTTTCGGGAACCAATCAGAGAGCAGTGCAACACATGCTTGGGCAGCTGGAGTGGGGTCAGAAACATCCCACTTCAGCGGAGACTTGGCATCCCACACGCCCTCAAACTCATCAAACCCTGGAATGGATTTAGCTGCCATAGTTTTGATTGGTCCAGCTGCCACCAAATTGACCCGCACATTCTCAGGACCCAAATCCCTCGCAAGATAACGCGAGCACGATTCAAGCGCTGCCTTAGCTACACCCATCCAGTCATACTTTGGCCAAGCGACCGTTGCATCAAAATCAAGCCCCACGACGCTGGCACCTTTCTCTTTATCGAAGAGTGGGCGGGCGGCCATTGTGAGTGATTTAAATGAGTATGCCGATACCTGTAAGGCGGTCGCTACATCAGCCCATTCTGTGTTGAGGAAATTCCCGCCTAAAGCCGCCTCGGGGGCAAAACCAATGGAATGGATGACACCATCAAGTCCTGAAACATGTTGACCTACCCGGGCGGGCAATTGAGCGAGGTCATCATCGGAGGTGACGTCCAGTTCAATCACTGGCGCGCTCTGTGGCAGGCGTCCGGCAATACGTTCAGTGAGCCTAAATACTCTTCCGTAAGAAGAGAGCACCACCTGAGCCCCCTGCTCTTGCGCGATCTTGGCTACGTGAAAGGCAATCGATGCATCCGTGAGGACGCCGGTGACCAAAATACGTTTACCTTCAAGAATTCCCATAGTGACTCCTTAATTTCCCATGCCAAGGCCGCCATCGACTGGAATTACCGCACCTGTGATGTACGCGGCGCTATCAGATGCTAGGAATACGGCCACACCTGCAACTTCACTGGCCTCTGCGTAACGATTGAGTGGAATCGTGTCGAGGATTCCCTTCTGAATACTTTCATCCAATACAGCAGTCATATCAGTAGTGACAAAGCCAGGAGCGATCACATTCGTTGTAATCCCACGAACACCCAATTCGCGTGCAAGCGATCGCGCCATTCCTACCAGTCCTGCCTTGGTAGATGCATAATTCACTTGACCAGCAGAACCTGAATGCCCCACTACGGAACCAATAATGATGATGCGACCACGTTTTAACTTGAGCATGCTTTTGGAGGCTCTGCGGGCGCATCTAAAAACACCCGTGAGATTAGTATTCACAACATCAATAAAATCCTCATCAGACATTCTCAGAATTAATCCATCACGGGTAATCCCAGCATTTGCGACCAGAATCTCAACCGGACCATGCGCGGCTTCGGCTTCGGCGAAAGCTCTCTCCACCGACTCGGTATCGGTGACATCTGCTTGTACGCCGAAGAGTCCTTCAGGCAGAGCGCCGCTGCGATAGGTGATGGCTACTCGATCGCCCTGCGCCTGGAAAGCCAGCGCAATTGCCAACCCAATACCGCGATTTCCACCAGTAACCAGAACTGAGCGCGAAGTCATGCCTTTAACTTACCCCAAGCGACTCCCGAGCAAATGGGTCTGCGCCCCTGAGTGCCCCTGAGCGCTCCTGAGTGGCAGGGGGAAGTGTGCCGAGATAGCGTGAACCTATGGATTTTAAGCGGAAGCCGAAGACGTCTCCCCATCAGATAACCGGGGCGGCCGAACCGCTCAGCACCAATCTCGCCGGTCGCCAGAAGCGCTACTTCATCAGCATGATGATTCGTACCGGCTGCTTTCTTTTGACCGTTATCGTGCCAAGCCCGTGGAGGTGGATCTTCTTTGCGGGGGCTTTCACACTTCCCTACATCGCAGTGGTCGTCGCCAATGCCGGACGAGAGCGAGAGACTGCACCGACCGCACCTGTCATTTCCCGGGAATTGGGTTCCTAACCACCGATCGCTGACATCGGGCGAACTGGCTGCACAAAATCGGGATCCCCAATTCCATGTCCCTTCTTCTTCTTAAGCACCGAGTGAAAGAGCACCGCAGCGACTCTCTCATCAATATCTTCAGTACCAGAACGCAAAATCTCACGAACAGAATCCTCTTCGGTGGCAAAGAGACAATTTCGAATTTGGCCATCTGCTGTCAATCGGATGCGATCACAGTCCGCACAGAAAGGTCTTGTTACACTTCCGATGATGCCGACTGTAGCGGGACCGCCATCAACCAAGAACTCTTCGGCCGGCGCGGAGCCTCGCTGCTCTTTTGTAAGTGGCGTTAATACAAAATCTGTCGATAAATTCTCGATGATCTGATCGGCCGTCAACATGGTCTCGCGTTCCCAACCATGTTGTGCGTCAAGTGGCATCTGCTCGATGAACCGAAGGCGAATGTCATTCTTAAGCGCCCATCTCAAGAGATCAGGAGCCTCATCATCATTCACACCACGCATCAAGACTGAGTTAACCTTTATCGGAGCAAGTGAAGTGCGTTGAGCGGCTTGTAGTCCGGCTATCACATCGTCGAACCGATCGCGATGAGTAAGTTCTTTGAATCGCGCCGGCTGCAGGGTATCTAGTGAGACGTTGACCCGAGTAAGTCCAGCTTCCGCTAACGGTGCCGCAAGGTGGGCTAATCCAATTCCATTCGTCGTGAGCGCGACGTCTGGGCGAGGAAGCAACTTCGACATCCGTCCTACAATGTCAATTAAATTTGGTCGAAGTAGCGGCTCACCACCGGTAAGGCGCAATTTGGTAATACCGTGGTCTACGGCAATCTTGGCAACCCGAACTATTTCATCATCGGTGAGAATTTCTGGTTGCGGTATCCACGGCAGGCCCTCAGGTGGCATACAGTACGAACATCGCAAATTGCAGCGATCGGTCAGTGAAATGCGTAGATCCCGCTTGACTCGCCCAAAGGTGTCTCGAAGATGCGCCATAGTAAGTAGAGACGATACCTTCGAGACATGAAGCGCGCTATTTTCGGTCCCAAATCGGTTGCGCTCACCCTTACTGCCATCCTGCTCATGCTGGGATGTTTCGCACTCGCCCAGTGGCAGTGGGAGCGAAAGAGTGCCCGTGATATCGCCAACTCTCTGATCGAACGAAACATAGACCAAGTGCCCGCGCCCATAGGAGAGTTCCTCAAAGTCGACGATGCACCAGATCCGGAGGTGCGATGGCGCCACGCAGAGGTAAGTGGAACTCTGGGTGAATACCTGTTGATGCGCACTCGTTACTCATTTGGCAAGTATGGATACGGCGTGATGGCCCCGATCACCACATCAAAAGGTGATCGCTATTGGATCGACCTTGGATGGGTCCCGGCGGGTTTGAGCGCGACCGATCTCCCCCAAATTTCGCTACCCACCACCACCATCAGCGTCTTGGGGCGAATCCGCGGCGGCGATACTTTGGATCGGCCAGGTCCTCGTGGATCGCTCTTTGGAATGAGCACAGAAGATTTCAGCGCTGTAACAAAGACCATCAATACGAAACGCATCGCAAGCGATGGTGGAGGTTATCTAGAAGCCGAAACCATCACACCCACTTCGGCATCAATGCCCACACCAATACCTGCACCGGAGATCTCATCAGGACCGCATGCCGCCTATGCCGTGCAATGGTTCATCTTTGCGATATTAATCGCCCTTGGAAGATTCTTACTTCTTCGAGAAGACGTTAGGAATTCGAAAACTGCAGCTCGTAAAGTTCGCGATAAAGGCCAGGATCTTTCATAAGTGAATCGTGCGTACCACGTGCCACAATTTCGCCGTTATCAATAACTAGGATCTGATGAGCCTCTCGGATTGTGGAGAGCCGGTGTGCGATGACAATACTCGTTCGCCCAGAAAGCGCTCTACCTAAAGCCTGTTGTACTGCAGCTTCATTTTCGGAGTCGAGATGGGCAGTAGCCTCGTCGAGAATGACGATACCCGGATCCTTAAGCAACAAACGCGCTATCGCGATGCGTTGCTTCTCCCCTCCAGAGAGCCGATGAC
>WLIL01000064.1 GCA_009702245.1 Actinomycetota bacterium | reverse complement strand
GTCATCTACTTCAAGCTCGTGGCGCGATTGGGGGCAACTAAGGCAATCAGTGTTGAATTCTTGGTGACGGTCGTGGCGGTACTTATCGGCGCCCTCTACCTGCATGAATCTATTTCTCTCATTCAACTTCTCGGTGGAGCATTAGTAATTCTCGGTTGCATCCTCATCCTCTCGCTCTTTAGCAAGCACGCAGACTCTCGATGAATTTTCTGTGAATCACCAATAAATCGTGGATCTACAACTTGCATTCTGACTTTGGAGTACTACTGTCTTTGCAAGCAGAGAAAAGGATGGGGAGATGAACGAGGAATTCCTTGAAAAAGAAGTGGGACGTCGAGGCTTTCTCTTAGGGTCGTTGGCTAGCGCAATCACGGTCACTAGCGGTGGATTCACTGGTCTTGTGCTGAGCTCAGGACCATCTGCGGCCGCTTCGAAGTTCGTGGTTAACGTCATGGGTAGTTACTCATTTACTGATGTCGCGACCGGTTGCAATGTCGCCGTCACAGTCAAGAGTGGAATTCGACGAATTGTGTCGAACGGTATTCCTAACCACAAGACCGGAACTTTTCCCAACTCTGGTAATCCCAACACTATTTCTGCCCAAAAACAGGATTTCTCACTCTCTACCTCGCCCAAAATGGGTAGTTTGCAGGCTGCGTCAATGGGAGCTGCCGCGGGTGTGGCGATCAACGGTGTCATTTTTGAACCAGGTACCGCGGAGGTCTTCAATAACGATCCCAAGAGTGGTTGGAATATCGAAGCTTTCAATACCATCCGCAATCTCGGTCTTGATTCGAGCAATGCTCACGTGCAGCCGACTGGTACCTACCACTATCACGGCACTCCCGTCGGATTGAGCCAACTTGTTACTCGCAGTGGCCACTCACCGTTGATTGGCTGGGCCGCTGATGGCTTTCCGATCTATCTCGCTCGCGGATACGTGAAAGCTAAAGATGCTAAGGGTGGCTATAAGACTCTCAAATCTTCCTATCAATTGAAGAAGGGGACACGTGCTAGCGGACCCGGCGGTACATACAACGGTGATTACACCCAGGATTTTGAATACGTAGCGGGGAGCGGTGACCTTGATGCTGGAAATGGCAGGGTTCAAGTAACTCCCGAATTTCCTAAAGGAACATATTGCTACATCATCACTGCCGGATTCCCATACATAGCGCGACAATTTCGTGGCACTATTGCAAGCGGATTTCTGAAACAAGGCGGACCAAATGGTCAACAAGGCGGACCGCAAGGCGGGAGCCAGGCAGCTCCACAAGGTGGGAATCCCGATTTAGTGGCGGCTGCGAAGAAGCTCGGTATTTCTGAGCAAACGTTACGTGACGCGCTTGGCCCACCGCCGCCTAACCTCGTATCAGCCGCGCAAAAGTTGGGCATCACCGAAAGTGCTCTGCGCGCAGCCCTAGGAATCTAAAAGTATCTCTACTTTTGAGCCGTTTCAGCATCACTCTGGTGGCTATTGAAGTACTGTGCTCAGATGCTGAAATCCCGAAAAGTCCTTCGCAGCGCTCTTGTGATGTTCCTGCTTGCAAGTAGTGCAACTCTCATTACTCCTGCGCGCGGAGTTGATACTCTCTATTACGGATTGCTTGACTACAAAATTGTCACATCTACTGGCACGTTTCCCTGGATTAAGTGCAGCAACGTCAACGATTATATAGGAGAAGTGACGCTCCCACCGACGGTTGATCTTGCAAGTGCACGAGTAGAGTTTACGTTGACTCCTAACGCGACTGCGTCGGTTGATAGAGTGCCACAACAGAGTGGTGGTCCGCTCCCGCGTACGCAAGGCAAAATGACCTACATGATTACGGATGGAATCAATGCTTCGTTCCATCAGATAGAGATTAATCCACAAGTTAGCTGCACTACGCTTCCCAATTTGCAACCGCAACAGGTGAAGCCAATTGATGGTAAAGCTGCCTCTGATCAGGTCCCAACGAATGGAAAGTCGAAGAATGGAAATACTCTAAGCGGTGGCGGGGATATGACTTGCATGCCGTCACAAAGCTTAGGTGGGTACACCTGGATATTCGAATATCGCTCGATGAATTACACCCAATCCTCCAAAGGAAAATCGATGCTGACGTATGGACCGTCGGAGGTAAAGAAAATTACGAAGTGGGTCGCTTACCATCGCAGTGGTTCAGGTTCGAAGTGGAAGAAGGCCACTTACCCCGGCACTGCGAAGGGGTTTAAGGTCACTGGCTCTGGAAATGGAATTGAGTATGGAGTGGTGGGCTTTATCGGGAATGAACAGGTGTGTAACGAGGGATATCCGGGCAGCTTGGGTAGCGAAATGGGTTATGGTTTTGCGGGGGCGTACAACGATGCAGCCTACAAAGCTGCAATGGCCAAAGCGGACGCTGACGCAAAAGCAGACATCGCTTGGGAGGCGAAACAAGCCAAGATTGTGTGTGATCCCAACGGAATTTGTCCTCTAGGGAGTACCGGCCCAGGTGGTGGAGTAATTTTCTATGATGCAGGAAGTAAGAAGTCTTGGGGCCGATACCTCGAGGTGGCGCCAACGGATCAAGAGTGGTCTACAGCAGCGTCGGAAAATCCAGATTCTTGGTGCACCATAGGTGAGGGAAAGGGCAAAACCATCTTTGGTGACATTCAAGGAAGTGCGCTCAAGGGTAAGTTTGGAAGGGCGATAGGAACTGGAGCGAGTAACACGAAAGCCATGCGACAGAATTGCCTCGGAGGAGCCTCGGCAGCCACCAACGCATATGACGGTGGCACTAAAACGGATTGGTTTTTGCCATCGAAAGATGAATTGACAGCTTTAACCCAATACGCATTCAATACTAAATCCCTTGAGAAGAATAACTATTATCCGGGTTCTGGTAACACCAAAGCTGCTTACTACTATAAAAAGTATCTGCGGGCGGGCCTGAAGAGCGCTGAAGGTTCTTTTTCACCACCTCAATATTGGTCTTCGACTCCGTACAACCCCAAAATTGATGGTAACAATGGGAGTTGCACTGCGTGCGCGTGGGTGATGGAAGTTATGAATGGAAATATCTTCATATCGCCTTTCAGTACATATTGGATCTCAGTGCGATTTGTACGATACGTATGAACTTGCATTCCCAATGATTCACGTCCGTTCAATTACCGCATCAGATAAGGATCATTGGTTACCTCTTTGGCATGGATATCTCACCTTTTACAATGTACAACTCCCGCCATCGCAAGATGAATTAACGTGGTCTCGCCTCCTGGATCCTGCCTACGAAAGCCATGGTCTCGTTGTTGAAAAAGATGGCGAGGTTCAAGGAATGGCGCATTACTCATTTCAAACCTCGACCTGGGCCCTCATCAATAATTGTTTTTTAGAAGATCTCTTCGTGAATCCAGAGGTTCGTGGTGGGGGATTGGGTAGGGCGTTGATAGATGAGATCAAGGAGATCGCGATCGCCGCTGGATCAAGCCGCCTGTTTTGGAATACCGATCGCTCGAACGAGGTGGCTCGCAAGATCTACGACACTTACACAGAAGAGTCCGGAAAAGTTCAGTACCGAATTCCACTGCCCTAGGGATTCAGCGTCTGCCGGGTGTTGGTGGACCGTACTGGGATCGAACCAGTGACCTCTTCGATGTCAACGAAGCGCTCTACCGCTGAGCTAACGGTCCGAGTTGCTATGAAGTTTTCCGGGACATACTCGAGGTGGAGACGGGATTTGAACCCGTGTACGCGGCTTTGCAGGCCGCTGCCTCGCCTCTCGGCCACTCCACCGCACACGAATCCAGATAGCTGGATCCTTCGAGCGGACGACCGGGTTCGAACCGGCGACCTGAACCTTGGCAAGGTTCCGCGCTACCAACTGCGCTACGTCCGCAAAGCAGACGCAATCTATCGCAGGTGGGCTCCCTGCCCCAAACCGGGTGGATTCGGGCAACTATTCCCAGGGGTGCGTACCCTTCTCCTGTGTCCCTGACAACACCAATCGCCCCAGGCGAACCCCTCTTCTGGGGGGATGGCCTGCTCGCTCGCGGTCTCGCAGAGGTCCGCAATGACCTGGATGCGCTCTCCGAGCCCGGGTTCTGGGTGGTGATCGCCACCTTTGAATGTCAGTACACCTTCGCGAGATTCGATGAGGTGACGCGGGGGCCGGAAGGCGCGCAAGCGATGGGTTGGGCTCCTCAGGCTTTGAGTTGGTCGAGTTCCCTTTCGCAAGCGGAATATATGAATGGAGTCGAAGCGATCCGGGAAAATATCGCACGTGGCCAGGTGTACCAAACAAATCTCTGCCGGATTCTTTCTGCTCCAATCGACCCGGCTGTGGATCTTTTTCCCCTTGCGCTTCATCTAGCAACCGAGAATCCGGCCCCGCATTCGCGTTATGTGCGAATTCCTGGCATGGAGATTGCTTCGGCATCACCGGAGCGTTTTCTCTCGCGTGATGGTGCTTCGATCTTGACTACCCCTATTAAGGGAACAGCGACGACTCCTGAGCAGTTACTAGCTAAAGACAATGACGAGAACGTGATGATCGTTGATCTTATGCGCAACGATCTTGGATCGATCTGTCGCACGGGAAGTATTTCCGTTCCGAGATTGCTTGCGTTGGAGACGCATCCCGGCTTGGTGCATTTAGTATCTGATGTTCGTGGCGAATTGCGCGAGGCAATCACATGGTCAGAGATATTTGCAGCAACGATGCCGCCAGGTTCAGTGAGTGGCGCTCCTAAATCCAGTGCGCTTGAAATCATTTCCGCACTAGAACCAACTCCACGTGGTCCTTATTGCGGTGCTATTGGTTGGGTACATGGCGAACGCGCTGAGCTCGCCGTAGGCATCCGTACTTTTTGGATGGAAGGTGATCGCAAGTACCTTAAATTTGGCACAGGTGCAGGAATTACCTGGGGAAGTGATCCTCAAGGTGAGTGGGCAGAAACAGAGTTGAAGGCTGCACGTCTAATCGCTTTAGCAAGTGGTAACGAAGTAGCCTCATTCTCATGATGGTTTACGTAAACGGTAAATTCCTTGAGGCCGAAGTGCCTGCGCTTCTTGTGTCAGATCATGGCTTCACCGTTGGTGATGGGGTTTTTGAAACAATTAAAACTATCGATTCACTTCCTTATGCATTAACTCGCCATCTTGAGCGCCTCGCACGCAGCGCTCTGGGCTTGAGACTTCCACCACCCCCTGAAAGTATTCGCGGTGCCATTGATCAACTCCTTGTGAAGGAACCCATCACGGGACTTGGTCGCATTCGCCTCACGTGGAGCGGTGGTCCCGGACCGGCAGGTTCACTCCGTGCCGATCCCATCACACCTACGCTGGTCATCTCACATACTTCTGCGCCCAAGCCGGCCGAACGCGCCCGCGTAGTTACGGTGCCTTTTCCCCGCAACGAGCGCTCTCCGCTCTCCGGAATCAAGAGTACTTCTTATGCCGAGAATGTCTTGGCGCTTTCTTATGCCCGCGAGCACGGGGGAGACGAAGCGATATTCGCAGATACTCAAGGTCGCATATCTGAAGGTAGTGGCTCCAACATCATCATCTTCGATGGCACCAACTTTGTGACCCCTTCCCTTGATTGCGGAGTCCTAGCCGGCACGGCTCGCGGCTTAGCAATCGAATGGTGCGGAGTTCGTGAAGGTGAAATTCCCATGGAGGCGCTCACTAGTGCGAAGTCCATACTTCTGACCTCATCTTTGCGCGACCTACAATTAGTTTCTCACGTTGATGGCGTTGAAGTTCCGTTGGCTCCAGAAGCGATAGCCTTGGCGCAAGAGTTTTCTAAACGCTTACTTGAGGAAGTAGATCCATTGTGATGAGTAAGTGAATTTTAGCAAATTACTTTCTCGCCCGGTTTTGGCTGCCGTTATCGGCGCCTTCATCATCTCCAGTTCTGGGGCGTTGACCAAACAATCTCTCGAATCGCCAGCGACGATTGCGTTGTGGCGCTGTATCTGGGCCCTACCCCTCCTTGCATTCTTTTCACATCGGGAGACTCTTAAATTTGGAAAGCGCGTCAAGCGCGATCGTGTCCTTTCGGCACTCGCCGGCATTGCATTTACCTTTGACCTAGTGATGTGGCATTACTCAATTCACTACATTGGTGCCGGCATGGCCACAGTGTTGGGGAACTTATCCTCGGTCGTGGTCGCTTTTGTTGCCTGGACTTTCTTGAAAGAACGGCCGTCGAATCGTCTTCTGATCGCCCTCCCATTCGTACTCCTTGGTGTCACTATGACAACTGGCGTGCTAGGTGGCGGAGCTGATGGGATTAACCCAGGCCTTGGTGTGGCCTTCGGAATCGCTTGCTCTATTTCCTACGGCATATTCATCGTGGTCTATCGAGCTGGCGGCAAGGATGATCGTCGCATCGCCGGCCCACTCTTTGATGCCACACTTTTTGGTGGATTAGGGACCTTGGTTTTTGGACCCTTCTTGGACTCTGACTTTCATCTCTTGCCGAACCTTCAATCACACGTCTATCTCGCCATCCTTGGGAACCTCTGTCAGGTATTGGGGTGGCTGATTATCTCAATAGCACTTCCTCGCCTGCCGGCAGCGTTGACGGCTTTGATTCTGCTGATCCAGCCCCTGGGTGGCATTGGAATCGCCATGCTCTTCCTGGGTGAACACCCGACTCTTATTCAACTTCTCGGTGGGACGGTCATTTTGGCTGGAGTCGTCTACGCCTCCCGAGCCCCACGAGCTCCGCTCTCAACAGGGTAACCTTGGCCTTCCCGGGTGATTAGCTCAGCGGGAGAGCGCTCCGCTCACACCGGAGAGGTCACTGGTTCGATCCCAGTATCGCCCACGCTTAAACGTAAGGTCTGCTGCAGGTTTTAGTTGAGTAGTTTCGGATGAGTAGTTTTGAGTCGCACTGAGTCGAAGGAGTAGCGCTGTGGCTTCGGTAGTAATCGATGGAGCAAAGAAGGATCTCACGCCCAACGCCAAGGCCATTGAGTTCTACTTGGATGCTAAAGAGATCGTGGTCGCCGAGATCAATGGTGTGTTGATGGATTTAGCCACCACCCTCAATGATGGCGACGTCGTCGTCGGAGTGCCCATTACTTCTGACAAGGGGCTGGCCGTTCTTCGCCACTCCACCGCACACGTTCTTGCTCAAGCCGTTCAACAGAATTTCCCTGAGGCCAAACTCGGCATTGGACCTCCGATACGAGATGGTTTTTATTATGACTTTGATGTAGCGAGACCATTTACTCCTGACGATCTCAAAACACTTGAGAAGTCGATGGAGAAGATCATTCGCGCCGCTCAACGCTTCTCTCGTCGCGTAGTCACTGAATCAGATGCGCTCAAAGAACTTGCCAACGAACCGTACAAATGTGAACTCGTGGGCATCAAAGGACCTGGCGATGGGGATGAGAGCACCGAGGTAGGTGGCAGTGAGCTCACCATTTATGACAACGTCGACAAAGATGGCACTCGTTTCTGGGGCGACCTCTGCCGCGGACCGCACCTTCCTTCCACTCGTTACATCCCGGCCTTTAAATTGATGCGCACCGCCGCCGCGTATTGGCGGGGGAGTGAGAAGAACCCGATGTTGCAGCGCGTCTACGGAACCGCGTGGGCCTCCAAGGAAGATCTCCAAGGGCATCTCGACCAAATTGCCGAAGCGGAGAAGCGCGACCATCGCAAGCTTGGCTCAGAGCTCGACCTCTTTTCGTTCCCAGAAGAGATCGGTTCAGGTCTGGCGGTTTTCCATCCCAAGGGCGGCATCATTCGGCGTGAGATGGAGAATTACTCGCGCATCCGTCACGAAGAAGAGGGATACGAGTTCGTTTACTCTCCGCACCTCACCAAAGCGGCGCTCTTTGAAACAAGTGGCCACCTCGACTGGTATTCCGAGGGCATGTATCCACCTATGGTTCTTGACGAGGAACGTCACGAAGACGGAACCGTAAAGCGCGCAGGGCAGAACTACTACATGAAGCCGATGAACTGTCCATTCCACTGTCTTATCTTCAGTTCGCGCGGACGCTCTTATCGCGAACTACCCTTGCGCCTCTTTGAATTCGGCACTGTCTACCGTTATGAGAAGTCAGGCGTTGTACACGGGCTCACTCGTGCTCGCGGATTCACCCAAGATGATGCCCACATCTATTGCACGCGTGACCAGATGGCCGAAGAGCTCGATAAGTTGCTTACCTTCGTGCTTAACCTCCTGCGCGACTACGGTCTCAACGATTTCTATCTCGAGCTCTCGACTAAGAACCCAGAGAAGTTTGTAGGCGAGGACGCCGATTGGGTAGAAGCCACAGAAACATTGCGCAAGGCAGCCAACAAGCAGAATCTCGAATTAGTTCTCGATGATGGTGGCGCTGCATTCTATGGTCCGAAGATCTCCGTACAAGCTAAAGATGCGATCGGTCGCACCTGGCAGATGTCTACCATTCAAGTAGATTTCCAGCTGCCATCGCGATTCGATCTCGAGTACTCTGCCACTGAAGGTGGTCGTGCTCGTCCCGTCATGATTCATAGAGCGCTTTTTGGTTCTATTGAGCGCTTCTTCGGCGTACTTACCGAGCATTACGCGGGAGCATTCCCACCGTGGCTTGCTCCCGTTCAAGTTGTCGCTATTCCAGTTGCAGAAGCATTTAATGATTACCTTGGCGAAGTAGTCGCAAAGTTGAAGGCACGTGGTGTGCGTGCCCAACTAGACGACAGCGACGACCGTATGCCGAAGAAGATTCGCGTTGCTCAAAGCGAAAAGATTCCATACATGATGATCGCCGGTGGCGAAGACGTGGAAGCCGGTGCAGTCTCCTTCCGCTTCCGAGATGGTACGCAACGCAATTCGATTCCAATCGATCAGGC
>WLIL01000063.1 GCA_009702245.1 Actinomycetota bacterium | reverse complement strand
TGGCCGGGTCAAGCAAATAAGTAACTTTTTTCTCAGGTATTGTGAAGGCTATGAGTGATTCAAAAGGATTCCTGCCACCCCTTACACCGACCGGTCAGAGCGCGCTTGTGCCCGAAATGCCCTGGTATTACTCCGGCACTCTGCTCACTGTTGAGTACCGCACTGAACCCGGTTATGTGCGTGCGCTCCTGCCTGACGATGTCGAATTGGCCGATGAAGATCCTGATGCGGTCGCGTTGATTTGGGCTGATTGGCAATCATGCAGTGAAGGCGGTGCGGAGCTACTCGACCCAGTGCGTTCGCAATATTTGGAAGCATTCGCCGTGGTGCGTTGCAAATTCCAAGGCGTCACCTATAGCCGATGTGTCCTCATCTGGGTCACAAAAGATTTTGCGATTGGCCGCGGATGGTTCCAGGGGTATCCAAAGAAGTTAGGGAACATCGCAGTCACTCGCATTTTCAATCATGGTAAAGCCTCGCCCCGGCTTGCAGCAGGTGCCAAACTCGGTGCATCACTTGCGGCTTACGATTATCGCTTGGCGAGCGCGCTCGTCACTTTGCGCGAACCGGCGAAGACCAATGGATTTGTGAATGGTCATCCCATGCTTCATCACCGGCTCATGCCATCGATCGCCATCGGTGCCGGCTACTCCATGGATCAAGTGGTAACAATGGGCGGTGTGGAAGCAGACCTCGGCGTCCCTTGGGTAGGAGATGCACAACTCACTCTGGCAGATTCGCAATGGGACGAACTGAAGTCGGTGCTACCCGTCAAGGAAATTATTGCAGGCTACTACCGCGAGGTAGGCGTGAAATTTGCTGGAGGAACGCTCCTTGAGGATCGCTCCCGTCCCGTTTAGAAATCTTCGAGGTACTCGGTGATTTCCCAATCGCTCACGTGTTGGTTGTAGCGATTTACTTCGTCGCGCTTGAGTGCGATGAATGAATTGAAGAGCAACTCTCCCAGTGCATCCTTCAACACTTCATTCGCTTCAAGTTCATCGAGCGCCTTTGCCAATGTTCCTGGCAATACCGCGGCCGTTTCGTCATCGTATGCCCAGCCCGCGATGGGTTCTGGCGGAGTGATTTTCTTCTTAATTCCATCAAGCCCTGCCGCAAAGATGGCAGCCATTACCAAGTAGGCATTTGCAGCACCGTCAGCAACCCGAACCTCGATGCGAGTTCCTTCGCCTCTTTCGGGTGGGATGCGCATGTAGGTACTGCGATTATCGAATCCCCAATTGATGCGGTACGGCGCCAAAGAATCTGGACGGATTCGACGGTATGAGTTCACAGTCGGGTTGGTGAGTGCGGTCATGGCCGGAGCGTGTTTGATAACGCCACCAATGAAGTGAAGGGTAGTTTCGCTCAACTCACTACCGGCATGCATCACGTTCTTGCCATTCTTATCGACGAGGGAGACGTGCATGTGGAAGCCGCTTCCACCTTCGTCATTCCATGGTTTACCCATAAAGGTGGCATAGGCGCCGCCGCGCGCAGCAATGTCTTTCACTGCGTACTTCATGAGGAAGGTGCGGTCAGCGGCATCCATAGCTTCGCTATGCCAGAGATTTATTTCGTATTGTGATGGTGAAAATTCGTGGTTGCCGGCAAAAGTTCCGATGTTGAATTCCCCGAGGTTACGGAGCATGGATAAGAAGAGGCCAGTGGGATCTACGAGTGCGCCTGTCATGTAGACGCGGCCAGTCTTTTCAATAGCCCGTTTGAAATGTCCGTGTTCGTCAAGCTTGGCAATGTAGAACTCGAGTTCTGGTCCAGCAACAGGTGTGAGGCCTAGCGACTTGTACTCATTGAGAACATTTCCGAGGACAGTGCGCGGAGATACTTGGTTGGGAGTGCCATCTGGATCGAGGGCGTGTGCAATCACGATGGCGACCCCTGGCTCCCAAGGAATAGGGCGAAGCGTAGGCCAATCGATATCAGTCAGGAGATCAGGGAGTCCGTCTGCAAGTGAAGCATGGCCACTTTCAATCACGCCGCCGACAGTGCTAGTGATCCAGACTCCTTGACAGAAGGCGGGACCATGGGCGGCAGAGCGCGCAAGCTCTGAGACGAGTAGATCCTTAGATCGCGCAATACCAAGAACGTCCACATAGGCAACGCGAAGAATGTCTATTCCTGCTGCCTTGAGTTCGTTGCTCTTGCTCGTCAGGTCAATGCTCATGCTTACTCCTTGGTTCTCGTAGCTAGGCGGCAGGCCACCTGACCGTTTGTACCCGTACGATTCTAGAGATAGATAAAGAATTTAGATATATCCTCGCCATTTTTCCTCCAATCAGGCAACATGGGCGCGTGCGCGCGCTCTTTATTCAACACGACCCCTTCAGCCCGACCGGCCCCGTAGGGGAGGCTTTCGCCGGTCTCGGATACGAGATTTCTGAGTTCGTGGTGGTTCCGCACGCTGATTTCCACTCGCCCAATGTGGTTGCCGAGTGGCCGAACTTCTCCGATTACGACCTTTTGGTGCCGATGGGCTCCCCTTGGGGAGCGTGGGATGAAGCCAAGATTGGTAGTTGGCTCCTCCCTGAGTTGGCCCTACTGAAAGCGGCCCACGAGAGCGATATCCCCATCTTTGGTATCTGCTTTGGCGGGCAATTGATGGCGCGAGCGCTGGGTGGTTCAGTTGCCCCCGGGCCTCGCCCGGAGATTGGCTGGTTTCCGGTTCATAGCGATCGACCAGGTTTGATTGCCGAAGGCCCGTGGTTTCAATTTCATTACGACAGATGGACCCTTCCGCCGAATATCAAAGAGATTGCCCGTACGCCCGTAGCTTCGCAGGGCTTTGTGAGTGGGCACACGCTTGGCATCCAATTTCATCCAGAAGTGATTACCTCTACCTTGCAGGGGTGGATTGATAACGGGGGAGAGAGTGCAGTCGCAGGGGATGGTCAATCCATTGAAGCACTCATCAACATGACGAGAGCACAAGAAGTTGCGGCGATTGCTCGCGCACACACATTGGTCAAGAATTTTGTTAGTCAGGTGGTGAAAGCATGAGTGACTTACAAACTTTTCTTTCAGCAGTCACTGTGGAAGATCTTGAGCGAGATCCTTACCCGATCTACCAACGGTTACGAGAGTCCCAAGAGATTGGTTACTTGCCCTGCGTGGATCTCTGGTTTGCCACCACTTGGAGCGATGTCGCCGCCGTAGGAACCGAAAATACTGTTTTTTCAGCAGAGCTCGGAGGGAATAGCCCGCTCGACATCGCCTTCGGGGGACCAAGCGTGTTGACCATGGAAGGCCCTCATCACTTAGCGCTTCGCCAAAGCATGGATGAGAAATATCGGCCTAAGAATGTGTCGAGTTGGATTGAAGATGTCGTGAGGCCCATTGCTCGCGCACAGGTGGCAAAGTTAACTCCAGGGAAAGTCGATCTACTTTCCCAATACTTTGAGCCTATCTCTGTCCTCTCTCTGGGAGCAGTGCTTGGCGTAGGTCATCTTGATGATTCAACTCTTCGTCGATGGTTCTATGGGTTACGTGAAGGCGCCATTAATTACGAATCCTCGCAAGATAGGTTTGCCGAGACAGCGATCATTGCCCGTGAAATTGATGAGACTATGGCCGAAGTCTTTGATCGGCTAGAGCGCCATCCAGATGATTCCACTATTTCGCACATGCTCTTCACGGGTATGCCCGAGGGGCAGATGCGCTCGCGAGACGCACTTATGCCCACGATCAAGGTGATGTTATTGGGCGGGGCGCAAGAGCCGGGACATGGCGCCGCTTCAACTATGTATGGATTACTTTCGCACCCCGATCAACTCGGAGCGGTGCTGGCAGATCCTTCGTTGATTCCCGTTGCTGTTGATGAAGGTGTTCGTTGGGTTTCTCCTATCGGGACTCAAGTCCGTGAAACTCAAGCTGATGTCATCCTGGGAACCACGACGCTCGGAAAAGGCGCGCGAGTCGCCGCTGTCTTGTCTTCGGCTAACCGCGACACTGCGGTCTTTGGAACAAGCGCCGATGAGTTTGATATCAACCGCGAGAAGCGAGCGCATGCTGGCTTTGGATTCGGTCGACATTTCTGCACTGGACACGCCTTTTCGAAGCAACAAATAGCAATCGCTCTCGAAGAGTTGCTTGCTAGGTTCCCTGAGATGTCGTTGAATCCTGAACACGAAGTGCGCTTTGAGGGTTGGGAGTTCAGGGCCCCTACCGCGTTGCACGTGATTTTGAAGTAGGGACTACTCGAACTCGACTTGTACCGGCAATCGCTTAATGCCATGGACGAAGTTACTGCGCAAATAATCAGTTTCGCCAATGCGTTCCATATGTTTCACTCGAGGTAAAAGTTGAGTGAACATAATCTGCATCTCTAGCCTGGCTAGTGCATTGCCCATACACATATGTGGGCCACCGCGGCCAAATGCCATGTGCTCGTTGGGCTTACGGGTCACATCGAAGGAATATGGATTGGCGAAAGTCTCTGGATCTCGATTGCCCGAGGCAAACCAGACCACCACCTTCTGACCCTTCTTGATCTTCTTTCCATGCATCTCCACGTCGCGCGTTGCGGTCCTGCGAAAGTGATAGACCGGGCTTGCTTGACGAAGGAATTCTTCGATGGCCCAGGGGATCAGTTCTGGTTTTGCTTTAAGAAGCGCCATTTGCTCAGGGTGGTCGATGAGGGCGTTCATCGAGTGGGTGATGGCGTGACGAGTCGTTTCATTACCCGCAATAACAATAAGTAAGAAGTAGTTTCGGAAGTCGCGATCATCGAGGGCTAGGCCATCGGTGGGAACGTTATGTGCCAGTTGGGAGACGAGATCATTTTCGCTCTTTCCGCGGCGAGCTTCTCTTAATTTAAATCCGTAATCAAAAACTTCCAACGCGGCAGGAGAGCGGAAGGGGAGGAGGCGGTACTGCTCGCTCTCTTCGCTATCCAAGAGAACGTCGGTGTGTTCGGGATCAGTGTTGCCCACCATCCGGTTTCCCCAATTGATGAGTTGTCCGGTATCGGTATCTGGAACCCCAAGCATGCGCGCTAACACGCGAATTGGGAAATCAGCGCTCACTTCTTTCACGAACTCAAATTGATTTTTTGAGAATGCTGCATCGAGAGTGGTTTTGGTGAGTGCTTCGAGAAAGTTTGTATACCCGGCCACAGATTTTGGGGTGAAGTTATCCATCATTAATTTGCGGAGTACACGATGTCGATTTCCATCTGTCTCGAGCATGGAGCGACGCACCTCTAGCTGTTCTTCGTCTAGTTCCTCAAGGTTGGTGCCCTGCTCACTATTAAATGTTTCGGTGTCACGCAGCACTGACACAATGTCTACATAACGCGTGAGTGACCAGAAACCCGCGCCGCCCTCTTCGTTACTCCAATGGCAGGGGTCTTCGCTGCGCATCTGCTCGAAGAGCTCCCAAGGAGCGCCGTTCTCAAACAAACTCATATCTGCAAGAGATACATCGCGAAGGTTGCGTGATGTTCCAGTGCTTGCCGCCATCAGATTCTCCCAATCATTCGGATCAAAACGAATTTACCTTATCTCTCCCGCCAAATGAAGTAGGGATATTTCGGGCACTTTCCAGAATTTGCCACTATCCTGGCGCGCAGGGGGAGATATCTATGGCAGGTGCACATACGCTCAATGAGACGGAGCGCGCGGTTCAAGAGCGCCTCGATAGTTTGCCGATCGACTTTGAGGCGATGGCTGCTGTTTCAAATCTCTTCCGTGCCGCAAATGCTGTAAGAAATCATCTTGAGCGCACAGCGCTTGCTCCGAGCGGGATGACATGGACGGGTTTTGTAGTTCTCTGGGTGGTCTGGATCTGGTCACCCATTGAGACGCGAGATATTGCTTCCGAGGCTGGAATATCAAAGGCCACGCTCACGGGTGTGCTCAACACACTTGAGGGTCGTGGATGGCTTGAGCGTCAGCGAAGTTCAGAGGATGGCAGGCTCATGGTCGTCACGCTTACGCCCGCGGGGTCAAAACTGATGAAGAAACTCTTTCCGAAATTTAACGATCAAGAAATTGCCACCGTCTCGCAAGTCGCTCGCGGTGATTTGGATAAATTCACTGCCAACCTGCGTTCGCTCACTCGGTCAGTTGAGGGAAGTTAACCGATCCGCTCGCGAAACTTCTTGAAGATCGCAAGTTGATCTGGATCAATCTCCCATCGATCTTCAGGGTGCCACTGCACGGCGACGCCGTTCGCTCCATCGACTGTGAGCGCTTCCACGCACCCGTCTGTGGAGTAGGCAACCGCACGTACCCCGGTTCCCAACCTCGCTACGGACTGATGGTGGTAGCACGAGCTTGTGACTACTGGCAGTTCGAGGCCGAATTCATCCCACGCCTTTTCGAAGACCACATCGTGGGTGAGATGACGATGCGGAGGTTCGATGTGCTGATTCAAAGTTCCACCGAGCGCCACGTTGAGCAGGTGCATTCCGCGGCAGAGGGCCAGGAAGGGGATCCCTTCAGCGAGCACGTACTTCATGAGAGCGAGATCATTCGCGTCTTGCACATCATCGATGTCATAAAGGTGTTCTGAGTCGGGGAGTTCTCCGTACGCCGCAGGGCTGATGTCGCCACCGCCCGCAAAAAGGACGCCGTCGAACCCTTTAAGTCGCTCATGCCAATCGGAGGAATCTGCGGTGGGGAGCAACGTGACTGGATCCAATCCGGCAGCCCAGAGACCTTCGAGTAGCATCCGAGCCGAAACCACACCCCGAAACCGGAGGGCGCTCGCGCTCTCGGTGAAGCGTCCTAGGAGGGCGACCCTGGGGCGAACTCCAGTTGAATTCTGGGATGACAGGCTCATCTGGCTCCTCTTTGGGCTCTTCAGATCCATATTCGCGTACTTTGGGCTACCTAAAAAGAATATCTGGTGGCATCCTATACCGTTAGGATCCTAACGATTATGGGAATGAGGGAGATGTCCAAGATCGTCGTTGCGGGAGTTTCCGTTGATACCGGCCATTTCATAGGTGGTCAGCGGGTCTACTCGGCAGAGACTTTTTCAGACCATTCACCCATTGATGGCGCCTTCCTGGGGGAGATATCGCGAGGTGGGGCGGGTGAGGTTGACCTCGCCGTTGCGGCGGCGCGGGCGGCTTTTCCTGGCTGGGCAAAGACTCCTCGGATCGAGCGCGCACGCATCATGCACGCCATTGCAGATGGGGTCGAAGCTCGCCTAGAAGAACTTGCGCAGGTCGAGACGCACGACAACGGTGCGCTCATTCGTTCACATCGACGTGGAGTTATGCCCCGAGTTGCCCACAACTTTCGCTTCTTTGCAGATTGGCTTCTCAACGAGTTGCACCATGATCCATTTGAAACACGTGGACATACCAACGTGGTTTCCTGGGATCCATCTGGCGTAGCCGTACTCATCACGCCGTGGAATGCGCCACTCATGCTTGCGAGTTGGAAAATCGCACCGGCACTCGCTTCTGGTGACACCGTCATTTTGAAACCCGCCGAGTGGACACCGCTCAGTGCCTCTCTCCTCTGCGATATTGCTAAAGAAGCAGGTTTACCCGATGGTGTTTTCAATGTGGTGCAAGGATTAGGAAACGAAGCCGGTGCCGCGCTCGTTGCTCATCCGGGAATTTCACGAATCTCATTTACCGGCTCTGTTCCCACGGCAAAACTAGTGGCTCGTGCTGCTGCAGATAATTTGACGCCATGTTCGCTCGAGTTGGGCGGCAAGAGCCCACTGATCGTGATGGAAGATGCGGATCTTGAATTAGCTGCCACGCTCGCTGCCGAGCAGTACGACAACGCTGGCCAAGTCTGCTTGGCGGGCACTCGCCTTCTGGTGCACGAAAAGGTTCGTGAAGATTTCGTAGTGGCTTTCAAGGAGCGCGTTTCCAAGATCGTGCAAGGCGATCCTCGTGTGGAGGGGACCGATATTGGCCCACAGATTCACGAAAAACAATTTACGAAAATTCTTGGTTACATCGATCGAGCCAAAACAGCAGGCGCCCAAATCGAAATAGGTGGCAGCGCGAACGGAGACCTCGGCGGTCTCTACATTCACCCGACGCTCATTTTGCACGCCGCTCCCGGAAGCGAAATTCTCACCGACGAAGTCTTCGGTCCAGTACTCACGCTCCAAACGTTTTCAACAGATGAAGAAGCCATCTTGATGGCGAACGGGACTGAGTTTGGGCTTGCGGCCGTGCTCGTTTCGGGAAACCGCGAAAGAGCTGAGCGCATCTCTGAGCAGTTAGTGGCCGGCACTACCTGGGTGAATTGCTTCTTCGTGCGTGATCTCCGTGCTCCATTCGGCGGCGCACGAAAGTCTGGTGTGGGTCGCGAAGGCGGCTCCTGGTCTTTTGATTTTTATTCAGAGCTTAAAAATACAGTGTTCTCACCAAACGGCTGGAGGGATTGAGATGGGCGAAATAGTCGGAGCAGGGATATTGGCGCATGTGCCTACGATCATGTTGCCAAAAGAAGTGCGTTACGAACTCAATGAAGGTAAAGAGATTTCTCTTGTTACGGGTCTGGAGCGTCTACGTAAAGAAGTCTTTGAAACCGCCGATTACGACACCGTTGTCGTGCTTGACTCTCACTGGGCTACGACCGTCGAGTTTGTGACCACATCGCACGAGCGCCGTACCGGCAAGTACACCTCTGAGGAGTTACCTCGTGGCATGTCTTCGGTCCCTTATGATTTTAAGGGCGATCCTGAACTAGCTATCGAAATCAGCAAGTATGCCGAGAAGCACGGCACGTGGATTACGCCTATTGACGACCCTCACCTACCCACGTTTTACGCGACGTTGAATCTCTGGAAGTACCTGGGTGAAGGTTTAGACAAGCAATGGGTCAGTATCGGTTGCTGCCAAACTGCCGAGAC
>WLIL01000062.1 GCA_009702245.1 Actinomycetota bacterium | reverse complement strand
CTACCGACAAAGTAGATACCGAAATCCCATCACCAGTTGCGGGGGTCTTAAAGAAAATCGTCGTCGCGATCGATCAAACCGTCGGTGTCGGCGTTGAATTAGCAATCATTGAAGACGGCAGTGCGCCAGCACCCGTTACAGCGCCAGCACCCGTTACAGCGCCAGCACCCGTTACAGCGCCAGCACCCGTTGCAGCGCCAGCACCCGTTGCGGCGCCAGCACCCGTTGCGGTCCGCCCAGCTGTAATTCCACCACATACTGCGGGCCCAGAGACTCCGATCACCATGCCAGCGCTCGGCGAAAGTGTTACCGAAGGAACCGTGACTCGTTGGCTCAAGAACGTGGGCGAAACCGTCGCCATCGATGAAGCACTACTTGAAGTTTCCACAGACAAAGTTGATACCGAAATCCCTTCACCCGTAGCTGGCACCCTGCTTTCAATCGTCGTTCAAGTCGATCAGACAGTTCCAGTAGGCGCAACGCTGGCAACTATCGGTGTCGCAGGAGCAGTTCCCACCCCTGCACCTGTCGCTGCACCTGTCGCTGCACCTGTCGCTGCACCTGTCGCTGCACCAGCACCTGCACCTGTTGCTCCACCCGTTGCTCCACCCGTTGCTGCACCTGTAGCTACCTCCGCAAGTGATGACTCATATGTCACACCACTTGTGCGCAAACTCGCGCAAGAAAACGGCGTCGACCTTGGTTCACTCACCGGCAGCGGGGTTGGAGGACGTATTCGTAAGCAAGACATTTTGGAAGAAGCCGAACGCCGGCGCGTTGCTGCGGCAACAAAAGCGCCAGCGACTTCCTCTGCGACGCAGTCAGCACCAGCAGTGGCGGGTGTCGATGGAGAGTTGCGAGGCACCATCGTTCCGATGACCCGACTTCGCAAAGTGATTGCTTCGCGGATGGTGGAGTCACTCCAAACGAGCGCACAACTGACTACTGTCATCGAAGTTGATGTCACGAAGATTGCACGCCTTCGCGATAAAGCAAAAGCCACTTTCGAAACCCGTGAGGGCGTCAAACTCTCCTTCATGCCATTCTTCGCAGTCGCCGTATGTGAGGCCCTGCGCCTGCATCCAGTCATCAACTCTTCGGTAGATGGTGACAACATCGTTTATCACGCCACCGAAAATCTCGGGATTGCAGTAGATACGCCTCGAGGTTTGCTCGTCCCAGTTATTCGTGATGCAGGACAACTCAACATCGGAGGCATTGCTAGAAGCGTTGCAGATCTTGCAGACCGCACTCGTGATAACAAAGTCAGTCCTGATGAACTCGGTGGTGGCACCTTTACACTCACAAACACCGGAAGTCGCGGAGCGCTCTTTGACACCCCGATTATTAACCAACCACAGGTAGCGATACTTGGAACTGGTGCCGTTGTGAAGCGTCCCGTAGTCGTTAAGGATGAAGATGGCGGCGAAACCATCGCCATTCGTTCCATGATCTACCTAGCTCTTTCCTACGATCATCGCATCGTCGACGGTGCAGAAGCAGCCCGCTTCTTGGTGACGTTAAAGAATCGCCTCGAAGAGGGACGTTTTGAATCAGATTTAGGGCTCTAGTGATGAAGATTGCAGTAACAGGCTCTTCTGGGTTGATCGGAAGCGCGCTAGTTAAGCGTCTCACGAAGCAAGGCCATCAAGTCATCCGCCTAGTTCGACGCTCCCCCATTGCAGAAGATGAAATCCGTTGGAATCCAGACGGCTCTTCGCTTCCCGCAGAATCACTCACCACACTTGCTGGATCAGATGCCGTCATCCACTTATCGGGTGCCGGCGTCGGCGATAAGCGCTGGAGCGCGGCATACAAGAACGAAATCTTGAAGTCGCGCACCGATAGCACCGCCACCATCGTCTCCGCGATCAATGAACTTGAGATTCCGCGCTTCCTTTCGGCCTCGGCTATCGGTTGGTACGGCGAAACGGGCAATCGCGAAGTCACTGAAGAAGATCGCGCAGGCGACGATTTTCTCGCTGATGTCTGCCGCCAGTGGGAAGAGAGCGCAGGCAAAGCAAGTGCGGTCACCACGTTCATGAGAACAGGGTTGGTCTTCGCCGCCAAGGGTGGAGCACTCGGGCGCATGGTGCCCCTCTTCAAAGCCGGACTTGGCGGAAAGTTAGGCGACGGTAAGCAGTGGTGGTCATGGATTTCTCTCAATGATGAGATTCGAGCCATCGATTTCCTCTTGAACAACGAATTAGCCGGTCCTGTGAATCTGACTTCTCCATTCCCAGCGACAAATTCAGAAGTTACTGCGGCACTCGCCCGCGCACTGCACCGCCCTGCACTCTTCCCGGCTCCGGCATTTGCTATCAAAGTCGCACTCGGAGGGTTCTCCACCGAAGTGCTTGGGTCAAAGCGCGTTGCACCTACTGCCTTGTTGCAAGCTGGATTCACGTTTGATAATCCGCATATTGGGCCGGCTCTTGAAGAGCTCGTTGATTAATTCCTCGTTGAAATAATTGCTTCGGCACAACGGCGGCCGCTTGCTAACGCGCCTTGCTGCGAGGGCGTATCGCGATGATCACCCACCACCCAGATTCCATTGCCGAAATTAATCTCTCGACGTACTGCTAACCCTGGAACTTGAGCGGGAAGCGCATCAGGGACATCAGAAACATGAAGTAGGTGCCAATCTGAGATCTCGCGACCCCAAAGCATCGCGAGATGGCGATGCACATCGCCCTCATTCGTCGCCACCAGCGCAGTAGACGAGATCAAGTGCTTCCCCTTCGGCGCATAAGTGTCTGAAACATTGCTCATTACTACTGAGTTGACTAGCGGACCGCGATGGAGCCCGTCAACCACAAGCGCTTTGCCCTGCGTGGGGGCACGATCCGCTGCGTGATACCAAGTGGTGCAATTCTTCATGGTGGGCATCGGTACATCGGGAATCAACGCATGTGCTGCACGCCCTCCAGTGGCAATCACGATGTCTACTGCCTTCACACTTCCGTTCGCAGTCAAGACTCTTCCAGGTGCAACACTTTCAACAGCAATCCCCAATCGCACATCCTTGATACGCGATGCTAATACGCGCGGAAATTCACCCATTCCTTGAATAGGTACGGACGGAGTCCCCTTCACGAATGATCGCAATACCAGTTCACCGTAGCGCCGAGACACGTGCGCTGGATCATCAAGAAAGACTCCTTCGAGAAATGGTTTGAGGGTGCGATCGTAGAGCCGCCCGCCGGCGCCAACATCGGAGAGCGCACCAGCAAAATCAGAATCGTCTTGCTCGGTGATATCGGCTAACGATGATGTGAGAAGGTGGAGCACATAGCGCCCCAACTTTGCCTTCTCTGCAAGGGTTCCCGTCACCGTCGAAAGAGAGGAGAACGCACTTAAGGGCGCTCTCCTCGGATCACCCACCATAGATCGCGAATCTCGCATTGAGACTGCAACCGCAGCACCTAAAGAAGCAAGTTTAAGATCTAACGAAAGCTTTCGAAAATCGGGGTACCACGGGTTGAGCACTTGAAATCCGCGATCCAGCAAGAAACCATCCACACGATCCGTGCGCACTCGCCCGCCGACCGCATCACTTGCCTCAAGAACTCGCACGCTCTTTCCGGCCCGTTCTAAATAGAACGCGGCTGATAAACCTGCTAGTCCGGCACCTACTACGACAACATCGACGTCGTCACTACCCACAACTATCCCTTGATCGCTGCTGGGTCGTGGCGCAATTTCGATGGCCACCAAACCGCTGGACCAATGTCGTGGACGAGAGCAGGGACGATGATGGAACGGACTAAGAGCGTGTCTAGCAAGACACCGAAGCCAACCGCAAAGCCAAGCTCAGCCAACACAATGAGTGGGAGCACGCCAAGGACGGCGAAAGTGGCTGCAAGAACAACACCGGCAGAAGTGATTACACCGCCAGTGACCATCAACGCCTTCAAAGTTCCTGGCCGTGTACCGATCACCATCGTCTCTTCGCGAACTCGCGTCATCAAGAAGATGTTGTAATCCACACCGAGCGCAACTAGGAAGGTAAATGCGAAGAGTGGGAAGGATGCATCTGATCCTGGGAAGTGGAAGATGTGATTGAAGACGAGCGCACAGGCGCCGAGCGTTGCAACGAACGAGGCAGCCACCGTCAGCATCAGCAATATGGGTGCAATGATCGATCGCAAGAGCAACATCAGAATGAGCAAGATGACGAAGAGCACAATGGGAATAATGACGTTTCGATCACGTGTAGATGCCACTTGTGAGTCGTAGTTAATTGCGGTGTATCCACCAACATAAACATTTGGTCCGAGCTGTGAGCGCAGTTCAGCACGAAGACTCTTCAGTACCTTGAAAGCCTCTGGCGAATTTGCCTCATACTTCAGGACCGCATCTACTTCGCCGATTCCATCTACGACCTTAGCTGGCGCCACATCAGCACCTGGCGTTCCTTCAGGGATGCCCGTGTAAAAAGCGGCCCCAGCAATTCCAGGAATGCTGAGAGCGATCTGCTTAATCTCTTCCAACTTGTCAGCAGGGCCAAGAATATTTGCCGGATTTCCACGACCAGCCGGGAAATGACGCGCAGTGGCTTCGTCAGCAATGACTGAATCTGTGCGCTTTGTAAATTGCTTATCAAGCCCACCGGCCTTCAATGTGGGAAGGAATGCACAAAGAATGAGTACTACTGCGGTACCCAGAATCCATGAACGTCGTGGACGTTGACCAACGGTACGAGCAACTTTGCCCCAGACGCCTTTCTCTTCTGGATGATCGCTGCCAAAGGCAGGCTTGCGTGGCCAGAAGCCGCGACGACCAATGAGCAAGAGCAATGCGGGAAGCAACGTCAGGACAGCAATATAAACGGAGATCACGCCGGCGGCACAGACCGGCCCGGTGGACTTGTTTGAGGTAAGTACCGAAAAGGAGAGGCAGAGCAGGCCGGCCGCGACAGTTGCTGCCGAGGCAGTGATGGGCTCAATGACACCCTTTAAGGTGACACGCATCGCGTCGTACTTGCTCTCGTGATTGCGCAACTCTTCGCGGAAACGTGAGACGACTAGCAATGAGTAATCAGTACCCACACCAAAGACCAAAATGAGCAAGATTCCTTGTGCTTGACCATTGAGATCGATCACACCCGCTTTTGCCATGAAGTAAACAACAGCTTGAGCAAGTGCATCGCCAATACCCACCGCAAGCAACACGATGATGGGCAGCAACGGTGAACGATAAACAAATATGAGAATGAGGAAGACGATTCCAACTGTCGTATAGAGAAGTGATCCATTGATACTCGAGAAGACATCGATCAAATCACCGAAGAGTCCAGCAAGACCGCCGACGTGACCATCAAGGCCTGCAGCTTTCATCTCTTCGCGAATCGTCTGTACGCTAATAGCAATCGGGCTCTTCCCACTTGCAAATGGTTTGCTTACTTTTTGTGAGTCAAAGAAGAAGAGAGTAGAGATCGCCTTTCCATCTTTAGATACCTGACTACCGACTGGAATTGGAAGCAAGAAATCACCTACAGTCTTGCCGTCTTGCACTGCAAGTGAGGGAATCTTGGCGATCAACGCATCGACCTTGGCTTGCGAGGCTGGAGTCACACCATCGGCATATTCAAAAATGAGAGTTCCTACGAATGGTTGAGTCTCGCCCACCAACTTCTTTTGGGCGTTAATCGCCAGGGTGGCTTCTGCATCAGCTGGAAGAAATGCCGCATTGTCGTTCTTGATGACTTCGCTGAGCTTTCCCGCGAATGGACCTGTCGCCCCGCTGACTAGGAGCCAGGCAACCACGATCAAGACCGGTACCAACCATCGCCGGCGGCGCGTAGGGGCATGGGAAGGGGCAAGAGTGGAAGACATCAGGATTCCTTTTCGGAGAGAAGCAGCCTCGGTGGCGGTGGTCAAGCAGAGCTCCAGGATACCTTCTCAGCCACGCTCACGCACGCTCACACGTTCAGATCGGACTAGGCTATTGGCGTGTTGCTTACCACTATCTCGCTCCTCCCTCCCGGGCTCTCTGCCCCATTCAAGAGCTTGGGCCTGATGGCCTATGAAGAGGCGCTTGAAATCCAAAGGAGTGAAGCTGCTCGCGTGATTGCAGGCACGTCACCTGGAACGATTTTCTTCGTCGAACATCCCCCCACTTTCACTGCGGGTCGACGCACTGATAACGCAGAACGCCCCACCGATGGCACCCCAGTAGTTGATGTCGATCGCGGTGGAAAAATCACTTGGCATGGCCCCGGTCAATTAGTTTGCTATCCCATTATTGCGCTCGCCGAGAAATTCGATGTGGTCGGTTACGTGCGCTTGCTTGAAGCGATGATGATGGCCGCCCTCGCCGATCTCGGGGTAGACACGATTCAAATTCCTGGTCGTTCCGGAGTCTGGCTCCCGGCAAATGCGAAGAAACAAGATCGAAAGATCGCCGCGATTGGAGTACGAATCGCAGGTGGCGTCACCACCCACGGCTTTGCCATTAACTGCAACCCTGATCTTTCATGGTTTGATCGCATCATCCCTTGTGGCATCACGGACGCGGGCGTCACCTCGCTCACGCGAGAACTCCAGCGAGATGTCACTATCGATGAATTGCTCCCTTTTATCGAGAAGCGGCTGGCTGAATTTCTGCCACGAGTAATGAGGGTTGCCTAAAATGACAATGGCACCTGAAGGTAGAAAGCTACTTCGCATCGAAGCGCGTAACTCTGAAACTCCGATCGAACGTAAACCAGAATGGATTAGAACTCGCGCCACCATGGGGCCCGAATACACCGCGCTGCAATCTTTGGTAAAGAGTGAAGGGTTACATACCGTTTGCCAAGCCGCTGCCTGCCCCAACATCTTTGAATGCTGGGAGGATAAGGAAGCCACTTTCCTCATCGGTGGATCGCAATGCACGAGACGCTGCGACTTCTGCAATATAGATACGGGAAAACCTGACGCACTCGATCGTGATGAGCCACGTCGCGTAGGCGAATCAGTCGCCACCATGGGTCTCAAGTACGCCACCATCACTGGCGTGGCTCGGGACGACCTCGAAGATGAGGGTTCATGGCTCTATGCGGAGACAGTGCGCCAAGTACATGCACTTAATCCAGGTACTGGTGTGGAGTTGCTGGCACCAGACTTCAGCGGCCACGAACATTTGCTTAATCCCGTTTTTGAATCACGTCCAGAAGTTTTTGCACACAACGTGGAAACCGTGCCACGGATTTTCAAACGAATTCGACCAGCATTTACCTATGAACGTAGTTTGCAAGTAATCACATTGGCGCGAGATTTTGGTTTGATTACCAAATCAAATCTCATTCTCGGCATGGGCGAGAGTCGTGAAGAGGTATCGCAGGCGCTACGCGATCTGCGCTCCGCGGGCTGCGACCTCATCACCATTACTCAATATTTGCGCCCCTCTCCTCGCCATCACCCGGTTGAGCGCTGGGTAAAGCCCGAAGAGTTCGTAGAACTCAAAACGGAGGCTGACGAAGTCGGCTTCCTCGGCGTAATGAGTGGACCCCTCGTTCGCTCCTCATACCGGGCCGGCCGCCTCTACTCCCAAGCCCTTGCCCAGCGCGCCGCAAGCTCCCAGAACACCCACTAGAAGAGGTAACCTCTACCACCATGGCCACGAACAAATCAGCGTCCGCAAAGAAGGCACCCGCCAAGACCAAAGCCGAAATTAAGGCTGGGCAGAAGGCGGCAAAGCTTGCGCGCAAGGCGAATAAGCCGAAACGCTTTGCACAAATCCGCGATGCCTACGTTCTCACTCGCGAACGCGATAGCAAGATCGGTATTTGGATCGGTGGCACTTTCGGTCTTACGTGGGCAATCTGTATTGCACTCGGCTTTCTTTTCGGAAGCCCCATCTATGCAACCGTTATCTCTCTCCCAGTAGCCGTACTTGCGGCCGTCTTCCTCTTCTCGCGTCGCGCCGAGAAGAGTGCCTATGACAGCCTCGAAGGAACCACTGGAGCGGGAGCATCCGTATTAATGTCGATCCGTAAGGGTTGGACCACCGAACCTGCAGTTGAAGTGAATAAAGCGCAGTCGATGGTTCACCGCTCCATTGGTCGTCCTGGAATTGTTCTTGTGGGCGAAGGTGGCAATGACGTGCGTTCACTCTTACTCGATCACCGTCGCAAAATGGAGCGCTTCTGCCCCGGCACCCCCATCACTGAGGTTTATGTAGGCGATGGTGAAGGTCGAGTTTCCATCCGAAAATTACAACGCCACGTGCAGAAGTTGCCACGCGTTCTCACTCCGGCACAAATGCGCGAAGTACGTACGCGTCTCAAGTCTGTAGGTGGCATGAATATTCCACTTCCTAAGGGTCCACTTCCTAAGGGTGCGAAAGTTCCAAAGCAGCGCTGAGCTTGCGGTGCGTTTGAGTCCAGCAGCGCTAGAGAGTTTTGGTTTTGCGCAGAACTATTGTTCGAGCGGCGCGATCGTGGAGCCCACGTCCATCGCGGTCATAGATCACTGCAGGGATCGCCATAAAGAGCAGTAACGAGCGAATTACCACCGCAATAGGTGAGAGTCGCCCACCTTCTACTGGGCGCACTTCGATTCTGAAGAGACGTTGGCCGGCGCTGGCCCCTTGGAGCACAGTGAGCACCAGAATCTCGGCATAGAAGATCACCAACGGCGTAAGCCCACCCCAGACACGGGTCACGAAGGCACCGATCAGAAGGCAACTGAGCCAATCGACGATGAGTGCGGCCAACCGCAGACCCATGGGAGCCACCGAACCAGGACCCTTTTCAGGGAAACCCAGGCGCTCACCGGGGAAGCCCAGAACCAACGGGCTGACCGAACGGGGGCCACCGAGCCACCCTCCAATAATGCGTCGACGCTCATCAGACATACCTTCAGCCTACCTGGAGCGTGCTCAATTGCCGGTCGAACGTTAACACGGGCGAAACACGTGGGTCACGG
>WLIL01000061.1 GCA_009702245.1 Actinomycetota bacterium | reverse complement strand
TCACAGGCGCTGGAGTTGCGGCGATCTGGTGAGGAAAGATCGAGGCGATCATCATCGAGGTGTGCACCTTGGCGTGCTCGATAAGGTTTCCACCCCAACGCATCCGCTTTACCGTGCTGGTACTCAGATCGATCTCCGAGCAATCAGCGACCACCGGAAGATCGAGTATGGCGCCTACGTGTGCAAGCACCTCATTTCCTCGAGGAGTACCGCCGGTAATGAGCGCGCTAGGCGACGCGCTCTTCACCACCTCAGCAACAGCGCGGCCGACTGCCTGCGGGGTGTAATCCGTAAGCGATGCATGCGTGGCGTGATGAATTTTGGCGACGCCGTACTCACCAAGGAGCGCAGCATTTGCTTCGCCACCCACCACAACTGCTTCGATGCTTGAATCAAGTGAACGAGCAAAAGTGATTCCTTGCAAAGAAATGTCGTCGATAACTCCACGATCGTGATCAATGAATACCAGGATCATGAGAGGACTCCAATCTCACGGAAGATTTCAACAAGCTTTTGCGCACCGTCAGCATCCGCAGAGAGCATGGTGGCGCCCTTTGCTTTCACTGGAGGTAACTCCAATTTAACTTTTTCAATCTTTGCGGCGGGTTTTTCAACTGGGAAAACATCCATCGGCTTCTTACGTGCCTTGATGCGACCTGGAACCGATGGATAGCGCGGAATAGCAATGCCATCTCTTACCGTGAGCACAGCAGGTAGAGACACCTCGTAGATCTCACGCATATTTCCGACTGCGCGCTCGCAACGAGCAACACCATTTTCTACTTTGAGTCCCTTGACGTTTGTAACGATTGGCAGGCCAAGAGCGTGAGCAACTCGAATACCTGTCTGATATCCAGCGGTATCGGCAGATTCCGATCCGAAGATGATGACATCAAACTTAGTCTCTTCTTTCTTAATTGCATCAATGATGGCATTGGCAGTTGCTTGAGGATCCCATTCACTGCCATCAGTCTCTAACACAATGGCTCGATCGGGACCGATCGCCATCTGGCTACGAATCTGCTCCTCTGAATCCACATGTCCCAAAGTAAGAAGTGTGGTGGTGCCTCCGAACTCTTCATTGAGTCGAACAGCTGCTTCCACGGCTGACTCTTCATGTGGGCTCAGTGTGTATCCGAGGTGGAGAGTATCGATATCTGTGTGATCCTCGTTGAGGGCGAAAGTATTTCCCGCAAGAATCACGCGCTTAATACAAACAAGTACATCCATCAGGACATGATCCGTTCGTTCTTAGCATCGAAGAGTGGCGTTGATGAAACGCTGGCAACTGTGACGGGGTAATGCTCACCGAGGTATTCCACCACTAGCTTCTCGCCGATCTTTGCGTGTTGTGGTGGCAGGTAAGAGATGAGTACGTGCTTCCCAAGTGATGGGGCACTTCCCGCGCTGGTGACGTATGAACGACGACCATGTGAATCGGTGATGATGCCGCCATCGGGAGTAAGGATGGGCTCGCGCCCAAGCATGTAACGCTTCTCGCCACTCTTGCTGGTGTGATCATCAACGGTAAGCGAGCAGAGAATCGCAGCTGGATCCTCTTCGCGATGCTTGAGGTGGGCTGCTTTACCCACAAACTCTTGCGCTTTAAGTTTCGCAGTCTGCATTCCGGCTTCGACCACGTTGTACTCGGTCTCTAGCTCAGCACCGTAGGCACGGTAACTCTTCTCAAGACGTCCAGTAGTGCCGTAGACGCCAATACCTGCAGGTATGAGCCCGTGTGGCTTTCCGGCATCCATGACGAGATCCCAGAGTTTTGCGCCCTGTTCCATCTGTACGTAGAGCTCCCAACCGAGATCACCTACGTAAGAGATACGTGAAGCAAGTACTCGTAGTGGTCCCATCTCGATAATGCGGCAGGTTCCGAAGGGGAAACCTTCGTGTGAGAGATCATCTTTAGTGAGCGCGCTGAGAATCTTGCGGGCGTTGGGACCCCAGATACCGAGAGTTGTATAGGCGGTAGTGAGATCGTTAATTTGCGCGCTCCCATCGGTGGGGAGCAAATCGCTAAACCACTTCTTATCTGCCATACCGTGTGCACCACCGGTGACTACGCGGAATTGATCGTGCGCGAGGCGCATGATGGTGAGGTCAGACTTAAAGCCGCCACTCTCCGAGAGAATAGGTGTGTAAATAACTTTGCCGATAGCCACATCCATTTGGCGCACAGCTGCGCGTTGCACTACATCGAGCGCTGAAGGACCAGTGACATCGAAGATAGCGAACGCGGTGAGATCAACAAGGGCGGCGCTTTCGCGCATTTGTAGGTGCTCGGCGTTGATGATCGGTGACCACCAACGCGAATCCCACTCTGCGGTACGTGGCATGACAGCATCGCCAAACTTTGCGAGAAGATCCTTATTGGATTCATACCAGAATGGACGCTCCCAGCCGACAGTTTCAAAGAAGACCGCACCAAGTGCCTTTTCGCGCTCGTAGTATGGCGAGAGGCGAACATCGCGATTGCTAGACCATTGCTCAGCTGGATGCACGATGCCGTAAGTCTTATTAAAGCCTTCAGCAGTGCGTTCCTTAATGTGGAAGGTGGCCTTTTGGTGCTCGTGGAAACGAGCGATGTCAGATGAGTGCATGTCGATCTCTGATTCGCCGAGCACCATCCACTCTGCAAGTGCCTTGCCTACTCCTGGGCCTTCTTTTACCCAGACAGCGGCCGCACTCCACAAACCCTTGACCTCAGGAGTTTCACCGACGATGGGCATGCCATCTGGAGTGAGCGAAAGGATTCCGTTGATGGCGTATTTCTCGCCCACTGACTCATCGCCCACAATTTCTGGCATTAATTCGAGTGCTTGCTCGTCTTGTAGATCGAAATCTTCTTGGGTGAAAGGGAACTCGGTGGGTGAGAGCGCAGCTTGCGCGTTAGATGGCAAATCTTCAGGTGTATAAAGAATCGCACGGTGGGCGTATGAACCTACTTCGAGGCCGGAACCATGTTGACGCTCGTACATGTTGGTATCCATGTCGCGAACGATGGGGTGCTCGATATCTCCCTTGGCATCCTTGAAGCGCGGTACTGGTCCGATGTCCTTCATCTGGTGCACTGCTGGAGTGAGTGGAATAGAAGCGCCAGCCATGGCAGCAAGCTTGGGACTCCAGCATCCGGTAGCGATGACTACAAAATCGGCTTCAATCTCACCCTTATCGGTAATCACGCTCTTAATACGGCCGTTCTCGACCTTCATGCTGAGCACTTCGGTATTACCGAAAGATTGAAGGGCGCCCATTTCTTGTGCGCGCTCGCGCATGATCGTGCCACCGCGTACAGAATCTACGACACCAACTGAAGGCGTATAGAAGGCGCCGAGAATGACGGTCTCATCGATGTAAGGAACGAGTTCTTTCACTTCGGCGGGGGTCACGATGCGCGAATCGTTCACTCCCCAAGATTTTGCAGATGACATACGTCGGTGCAACTCCTGCATGCGCTCCGGGGTGCGAGCCACTTCGAAGCCACCGCACTCAGTAAAGACACCGAGCTCCTTATATTGCTTCATGCTGTCCAGGGTGATGTGCGTCATCTCTTTTGAGTGATCGGTAGGAAAGATGAAGTTTGATGCGTGTCCCGTTGATCCACCTGGATTAGGGAAAGGTCCCTTGTCAATCTGCACTAGATCGCGCCAGCCCAGACGCGCTAAGTGGTAGACGATGCTGTTGCCGACAATTCCGCCACCGATGACGACGGCTTTTGCTTTGCTTGGCAGTGATGACTGAGCTGACATGTGTATGGCCTTCCCTCTGTTAGATAACTTTCCGAAGTGATGCTTCAAAACCATTGATATGCGTGGACATTTCTTTCGCTGCGCGATTTGCATCGCCATCTCGAATTGCTTCGAGTAATGCTTGGTGTTCTAGTACTGCTTCTGCCAGATTTTCAACACGATCAAGTGCAAGGAACCAGATGCGGAGCGCATGCATGTACTGGCGTTCACACATCTGGGCGAGGAAGTCATTGTGGGCGCTTGCATAGATGTGATGGTGAATCCGTTGATCGAGTTGAATCAAGTTGCGGTGGTTGGGTTTTCCGCTGAGGTGTGTGAGTTCGGCGAGGAGTGCATTCGTTTGAGCGCGATCACTCTCGGTGGAGCGCTCGGCGGCGTAGCGAGCAGCCTCTGGTTCAAGCAGTGCACGGATCTCCGAAAGCGCTCGCAGATCTCGGGTATCTATCCCGGCGACAAATGCTCCACGGCGCGGGTATACATCGATCAGATGTTCGTGGGCCAAGGTGCGCATGGCTTCTCTGATAGGGGTGCGTCCCATGCTGAGGCGTTCCATCAGAGCGGCCTCACTGATCACCGAGCTCGGGGCGAGTTCCAGCGTGACAATCAGTTCACGAATAGCGAAGTAGGCCTGGTCAGCGAGGGATTCAGCACCTTCTCGACCGGGGGAGACCAGTATTTGGTCGCCAAAGTCAGCGAGGGAGAGAGACATACTTCGATCGTATATCAGTCGTCATATTACGCACAATCCCCATACGGCAAAAAAATGAGGGCCGAGCATAAGCCCGGCCCTCATTTTTCACTTGTCGCTTATTCGAGCGGACCGATCACGATGGCGTAGGTGCCCTCGGTCGGAGTCAACACCGTGCTCTTGGCAGGGTTGACGCGGATTCCCACAGTGGGATTCGTTGGATCGCTTGCTTCAGGTTGGCGGTAGCCGATGACAACTTCGCCACGGCTACGACCGGCAGCTACCAAAGTCGCAAACGTGGTCTCGACGTTCAGCGGCACATAACTCTGAATTGGTTTAGAACTCAGGAATGTTCCAGCTGGTCCGAAGAGCTCCTCGAATACGTGATAGAGACCAGGGGTCTCAGAGAGCTGGGCCATCATGAGACTTCCAAGGCGATCGCTGACAACAAGATCATCCACAACGACAACTCGAGCGAGTTCCACATTGTTGCTGTCTTGAATCTCAGCGATAACACGTGCCTTTGCAACCTTTGAACCGGGGAGATTCTTGACGTGATTTACTTCGAGCATAGTGAGCAGCGTCAAGGCATCTGACTCAGCTGGCGTGATGGTCTTGCCTCGGTAACCAAATATGACGATGTGATTGAACTCTTGCGAGTTAATAACTTCAATAAGTTCGTCGATGTCGCCGGTTGTTCCCTTGGCGGTGACGGTGAGGTTAGTTGTTTCCAATCCTTTGAGTTCGTCAGCGGTTACTTTCGAAGTTTGCGCGAAGACAAGTGCAGTTGATCCAGGAACTCCGAAATTACCAAGTTCCAAAACAACCTGCTTAGCCATCGGGCTCCAGCCAATGATGAGGATTTTATCCGGAGTTGCATTGCTACGATCTCCGACTTGTGAGAGCGCCTTAATGTCAGAAAGATCCGAACTATCTCCTGCCCAAAGAATTTTATCGTCATCTTTTGCGATCGCGATGATCTGATCGCCATCAAGAATGATCGTTTCAACTGGAGGCGTGATGTTTACAGTGCCGTCTGAGTGGCGAATGCCAATTGCGCTGCTTTCACCGAGTCCGGTGATGACATCACCAAAGGTCTTACCGATAGCTGCTGGAACGTTAGCGAAGTAGATCTCATCGCCTTCAAAATCTAGCAAATCTAGGTAGACGGCAGCCAAACCAGGTTGGCGAATTGCATGTGCGGTCACTCGAGCAATGAGCTCCTCGGAGCGAACAGCAAGGACGCTACCTCCCGTTGACTTGTAGAGAGCTTCAGCAGTTGCTGCATCGTTTACGTCGGCCACGATGGATACCTTGCTCGTCATACCGAGGTTTGATAGCACCGAAAGAACTGCAGTTGTCGCTGCCGATGGGCCCTTGTTTCCAAGAACGATCACACTGCGGGCATTATTGATACTGCTTTGAGCCAAAACGCGAGGGCTTGCGGGGTCACCATTTCTCGTGATGACCTTTGTATTTTTCAACTCACCTACACGGAGCTTAATTTCGTCATCCATTTTTTCGCGTTCTACTAACGAAATAATGAGCGCGGTGCTGGGCTTATTGGCGTTTGCAACTTCTAATTGTTGCAAGATCGGAAAGATCTGTGGACCCCAGCCAAGGATGGTGGTGTGACCACTCTCGTATACCGGTCCCTTACCCTTCTTCAATTCTGCAATGCGCTTATTTACGGTGGCAGTGATGAATGCAAAGAGGGTGCTTGCGATTACAAGGCTGAAAATAGTTACGAAAATTGTGAAGAGCCGTGCATCCCAGGTGTCTGTCTTGAAGCCACCCTTACCTAAGACTGCGTAGAAGCTCTGCCAAGCATCATCTAGGACGCGCAGAACGCCTTTTGCCCCAGTCTCATTGGAGAGGATGTTGTCGTGGGTTCCCTGTGAAATGAGTTGTAGGGCAATGGTGAAAGGAATGCTCGCTATTGCCGCTGCGGCAAGGAGCCAACCGATCATTGCCTTGGCACCCTTAGCTAGGGTGTTATCGAAGAGATAGCGTTGTTTCCGCATAAATGTGGGTGGCTTCTTGAGCTCCTCAAGAGACTTTTGGTCAGGCCCTAATGAGCCGCCACCATAATTTCTAGGCATTCCAGTGTTTGTCATGGGGTACAGGTTATATGTAGGACACGGGCAGGGGAACAGAGTGAGCCCGGCTCGAAGATATTTTCCGTCCGGGGAAGTGAACGTTTGGGGCTAACCAGCACCTAAAAGTGGGGTTTACCCAGCACCTCAGTAGAACTACAAGAATGTAATTTTAAATCCTCCAAAAATATTTTTAAAATTTGCCGTATTTCGCTTTACAAGTATGTATAGGGCACTTACGTTGCCCCACGAGACGAGGAAATCGGCTCGTCAAAGTACAAGTACTATTAACAAAATAACGGGATCTATCCAACTACGGAAGGTAACACGGACATGGCAAAACGGGGACCAAGCGGCGCATCGTCAAGCAAGCCCGCATCAAGTGGAGGCTCACGCAGTGCTGCCTCAAACAAGGCAGTATCTTCACAGGCAAAAGCTGCTCAAGCGTCAGCCTCACGCAGCGTGTCCGCCTCTGTCCGTAACGCAGCACCAGTAGCGAAGGCTCCCGCCAGTGCCGCAAAGGCCGTCCAGCTCAAAAACGCTGCCATCCAAGCCAAGGCAGCAGCAGCTGCAGAAGCTAAGGCAGCAGCTGCAGAAGCACGTGCAGAAGCGAAGGCAGCAGCTGCAGAAGCCAAGGCAGAAGCTCGCGCAGAAGCAAGGGAAGCTGCAGCAGCAGCAAAGGCAGCAGCCAAAGCTAAAGATAAAGATGCCGAGGATAAGCCAGCCCCAGCCAAGGCCGAACCCCAAGACCGCCTAGAAGCACTGGCCGCTCTTGCCAAGCCCGTTGTCGACATCTCCAAGGTAGCCGACGGTGCGATTGTCACCGCCGCCCAAGCTTCCGACGGAACGGCTATCTCTTCTGCCGTTGACCCCAATGGCACGGTATCCGCGCTCGCCACTGATCCTGAAGGCATGATCATCACTCTGGTTGCTAACCCTGATGGCACGACGTCCATTGCGGCTGAAATGACCGGAGCTACACTCCAAACCAACGTTTCTTCAGACAGAATTGTCACTATCACTGCAGTCACCCCGGACGCAGTGAATGTAACAACTGTTGTGGCAGAGAATGCTGCTCCAGTTGTCACCGTGACTCCAGTTGCTGCAAGCGATGTCCTGGCTAGCACTGTTCTTGCTGATGGCACGACCGTTGTTCAAACCGCTAGCAACACCACTTTGGTAGTTGCTCCTAGTGGTTCCACCTCTGTCATCGCGCCTAGTGGCGAGAGCGCTTCCGCTACTCCAAGCGGCAGTGTTTCAGTTTCATCTGGTAGCACCACTACCACTGCATCTACTGATGGAAGTGTGAGCTCTTCTACTTCTAGTTCTTCCGGTACGTCAACTGTGACGGTCTCGGATACTGGAACTACGTCGAGCACAACCACTGACACAGGTACAACTTCAACGACGGCCACCGATACGGGTACAACATCCACTGAGGTCACCGATACTGGTGTCACCTCAACGGTCACCTCCGATACTGGTACCACTTCAACGGTCACGACCGATACCGGTACCACTTCAACGGTAACTACGGACACCGGCACCAGCTCGACGGTTGACACTGGTAGCACTACTGATACCGGTACCACCTCGACGGTCACCACCGATACCGGCACGATCACTAGTGACGTCACGGCCACCGGCACGACCACCACTGAGATCACCGACACAGGTTCAACGACCACTGAGGTCACCGATACCGGTACGACTTCTACCGTGGTCACAGAGACTGGTACAACTTCTATTGAGGTCACTGATACTGGTACTTCTACGAGTGAAGTTACTGAAACTGGTACGACGACTACGACGGTCACCGAGACTGGAACGACTGACACAGTCGTCACCGATACTGGTTCAACCACAATCGAGACTACCGACACTGGTGTAGCGACAATTGAGATCACTGAGACGGGTACGACCACTTCTGAGGTCACCGACACTGGCTCAACGACGACAGACACGACAGATACCGGTACGACCACAACTGTGGTTGCGGATCCTCTTCTGACAGAGACTGTTATCACTGACACAGGTGTCACTGAGACTGTCACGACCGAAACGGGTACTACCGAGACTGTTGATACTGAGGGCACTACTGAGACCGGTACCACTGTGGTTGAAGTTACCGAGACTGGTACTACTGAGACTGTGGTTACTGAGACTGGTACTACGGAGACTGTGGTTACTGAGACTGGTACGACCACAACTGAGGTCACCGAAGACGGTACGACTTCAAGTGAAGTTACTGAGACTGGTACGACCACGACTGAGGTCACCGAGACTGGTACGACAGAGACTGAAATTACTGAGACTGGTACGACCACAACTGAGGTCACTGAGACCGGTACAACAGAAGCTGTAGTCACTGAGACTGGTACTACTGAGACTGAAGTGACTGAGACTGGTACTACTGAAGTTGTAGTCACTGAGACTGGTACGACAGAGACTGAAGTTACCGAGACTGGTACTACTGAAGCTGTAGTGACTGAGACTGGTACGACAGAGACTGAAGTAACCGAGACCGGTACTACTGAGACTGAAGTAACTGACACGGGTATCACTGAGACTGTCAC
>WLIL01000060.1 GCA_009702245.1 Actinomycetota bacterium | reverse complement strand
GCCAATTGCATAGCCTCGGCACGAGTCGCAGGGTCGCGAAGTTGTCCACGCACCGCGCTTGTTACTGTGCGGGCAGTGGACTTGCGTACACCACGCATTGACATACAGAGATGCTCACAATCAATAATCACTATTACGCCGAGCGGCTCCAGGATGCGCACAAGGGCATCGGCAATCTGACTGGTGAGTCGCTCTTGAACTTGCGGGCGCTTTGCGTAGACATCAACGAGGCGAGCTAGTTTCGAGAGACCCGTGATGCGTCCACTCTCCCCCGGGATGTATCCGATGTGTGCTTTGCCATGGAATGGAACTAAGTGATGTTCGCATTGCGAAAAGACTTCGATATCTCTCACAACAACTAGCTCGTGATGATTCATATCAAATGTCGTCGTTAACACATCATCTGGTGACATCCAGAGTCCGGCGTAACTCTCCTTGAGTGAGCGAGCCACGCGTGCTGGAGTCTGCGCCAAGCCGTCGCGATCAGGATCTTCACCAATGGCCAGCAACAATTCCCGGACAGCCTTTTGCGCACGGGCCTCGTCAAAGGCGCCCGTTACTTGGCCATCGTGAGGAATCGAGACTGGACCGATGTCACTCATTTGCAGGTGCCTCCGGAGTCGACTCTTCGATAGTGACAACCGGCTTTACAAAATCGATCGCTGGTCGGTCAGAAGGGATGCGCTCGGTAGATCCGGTCCACGCTGGTCTGGCTGCACGCTTGGGAACTGCTGCAAAGATTTCGGCGATCTCATCTTTATCCAGGGTTTCGCGATCTAGCAACGCCACCACGAGTGCATCGAGCGCATCTCGATATTGGGTCAAGATGCCCCATGCTTCTTGATGTGCACGCTCAATGAGTGCGCGTACTTCTTCGTCTACCACTGCGGCTACATCTTCGCTGTAATCACGTTGGTGTCCATAGTCGCGACCCATAAATGGCTCGCCTGCGGAGGTTCCCAACTTGATTGCACCAAGACGTTCGGTCATGCCGTATTGGGTCACCATTGCGCGAGCGAGGGCTGTTGCCTTTTCGATGTCATTTGACGCGCCCGTGGTGGGATCGTGAAAGACCATCTCTTCAGCCGCACGACCACCCAATGCGTATGCCAATTGATCAAGCATTTCGTTGCGGGTAGTGGAGTATCGATCATCCTCGGGTAGGACCATGGTGTAACCAAGCGCGCGTCCACGCGGCAAAATTGTCACCTTATGAACAGGATCCGTATTCGGTAATGCATGAGCCACAAGCGCGTGACCGCCTTCATGATAGGCAGTTACTTTTCTCTCGTGCTCATTCATAAGTCGGGAACGTTTCTGCGGTCCAGCCATCACACGATCTATTGCCTCGTCGAGAGATTCCTTATCGATGAGTTGCTTGCCCGCACGTGCAGTGAGTAGCGCCGCCTCGTTGAGCACGTTTGCAAGATCTGCTCCAGTAAAGCCAGGTGTGCGACGTGCAAGAGTAAGGAGATCGATATTTTCCTCGAGCGGCTTACCCTTCGCATGCACTTCAAGAATCTGTTGACGACCCTTAAGGTCCGGGCGCTCCACCGCAATCTGTCGATCGAAGCGACCTGGGCGCAAAAGTGCTGGATCTAAAATATCTGGGCGGTTGGTGGCTGCGATCAGAATGACGGAACCGTTAGCTTCGAATCCATCCATCTCCACCAGTAGTTGATTGAGTGTTTGTTCGCGCTCATCATGCCCGCCACCCATGCCAGCTCCGCGATGTCTACCGACCGCATCGATTTCATCGACGAAAACAATGGCTGGTGCGTTTGCTTTAGCTTGCGTAAAAAGATCGCGAACGCGCGCGGCACCTACGCCCACAAACATTTCTACGAAGTCAGAGCCAGAGATTGAGTAGAAAGGCACGTTTGCTTCGCCAGCAACGGCGCGAGCAAGCAAGGTCTTTCCGGTTCCGGGCGGACCATATAAGAGAACGCCTTTAGGAATCTTGGCGCCAATCGCCTGAAACTTTGCCGGCTCGGCCAGAAACTCTTTGATCTCTTGAAGTTCTTCCACGGCCTCATCTACGCCAGCAACATCAGCAAAGGTGGTTTTAGGCGTGTCTTTCGCCATCAACTTGGCCTTCGAACGACCAAATTGCATGACGCGACCGCCGCCGCCTTGCATCTGATTCATAAAGAAGAGGAAAACTAGAGCAATAAGAATGATGGGACCAATGGTCATGATAAAAGACATCAAGGCAGAAGTTCTGGGTACCTTCACATCCCACAGTTGCGGAGGTTGATGAGCCTTCAGCAAATCAATGACTTGAGTCTCTTGGCCGACAATGTAACTAGCCTCTACCCGGGTCGCGTCAGAAATTTTCACGCCACTTTTCAAAGTGATCTGAATAAGTTGTTCGCGATCCACCACTACCGCAGACTTCACCTGCTCATCTGCGATCGCTTTCAGAACTACTGAAGTATCAACTTTCTTGAAAGTTGCATTCGCAGATGCAAATTGCCCATAGAGAAAGAAGGCCAAGACGGCGATCAATATCCAAAAAGCAGGAGTTTTATGTAAACGACGCTTCTTCATAACCAACCTTTAGGAGTAAACGTGCGGGGCGAGAGTTCCAATGACGCGCAGGTTGCGGTAGCGCTCTGCATAATCTAAGCCATATCCCACAACGAACTCGTTAGGAATATCAAAGCCCACATACTTCACAGAAACTTCTACCTGCGCGGCGTCAGGCTTGCGAAGCAAGACGAGCACTTCAACACTTGCAGCGCCTCGCGACATTAAGTTGGCAACTAACCAAGAGAGGGTGAGGCCAGAATCGACGATGTCTTCGATGATAAGGACATGGCGGCCAGCGATGTCTTGGTCTAGGTCTTTAAGAATGCGAACTACGCCGCTGGACTTGGTGCCTTTGCCGTAAGAAGAGACCGCCATCCAATCCATGCTGGCGTGGCGTGAAAGCGAGCGCGAGAAATCAGACATCACCATGATCGCGCCCTTAAGTACACCTACCAAAAGAACTTCGCGATCTACATAGTCGCGTTCAACGTCGGCGGCGAGTTCCTTCAATCGAATTTGGATCTGCTCCTCAGTAAAGAGAACTTTCTCCAAGTCGCCTTCAATATCTCGCTGATCCACGGTGCCCTCTCGTTAGTGCTGCGGCTACGGCTTACCCACGCCCAGGGGCGAGAGGATAAGTCTGCCCGACTTCCGGGCGAGCGAAAGACCACCGGGCAGGGAGATCTCCCCCTGGCCATGCCAATCCACCAGAAGTTGATCACCCCTATCGAGGTGTTCATAGGTCAGCAGGCCGCCATCAAGCCCGGCTCCGAGCAGGGCAAGGCGAAGAACTCGGGTTCGAACCGCCTTGGGCTGGGCAGAAAGCCGAGCCACTTCCAGGTCGGGGTTCTGCGCAAAGTGCTCGCCCGCGAGGGCGTCTAAGGCGGCCAAATCGTCCTGGATGAGGAGAGCGGTGCGCGCTAGTGCCTGCGGAACTCCACCCCCGAGCGCCTCGTCTAGCGCCGGAATGAGCTGGGTACGAATCTTCACCCGCAGAAAGTGCGTATCTACATTCATCGGATCATCAAAGATGTGGCCAAGAGATTCCGCTACGGATCGCAGGCAGGTTCGGCGGATGCCCAGCGCTGGGCGTCGATAGATCCCACTCACCCCAGACATACCGGCAATAGATCGCGGGCCAGATCCGCGAGCCAGCCCCAACAGGACGCTCTCTGCCTGATCGTCAAGTGAGTGGGCTAGATATACGGCCACTGCACCCACGCTTTTCGCATGAGCTGCGAGCGCGCCATATCGTGCATCTCGTGCGGCCGCTTCTAACCCGCCCTGAGTGCCCACAACTACGTTGATAATTTCAGTGGGGATATTAAGTGTTGAAAGAAAAGTAGCGCAGGCACTTGCCACCTCTGCGGAGTTTTCTTGTAAACCGTGATCGATGGTGACCGCCGAGAGTGCAAGCGCCATTTTTGGCGCTTCTAACGAGAGCGCATACGCGAGCGCAATGGAATCTGCTCCACCGGAGCAAGCGATCACAATTCGATCACCCGCCGCTAGCAGCGCTAGGTCAGCGCGCACTGCAGTGCGCAACTCCAAAAGCTCTTCTGAATGCGTGACCACTAGTAAAGATTAGTTGGCGTTTACCAATGCTGTCGCTATCTGGTCGATTGCCTTTCGGGCCTTATCTGTTCCACCAGGCTCAATCGGAACTGCATCGGCCAAGATAGCGAATGAGATTGCCCTACCTGCCGAAGTTTGAAAGATGCCAGCCAGCGCATTGACTCCACTGAGTGTGCCTGTTTTTGCGAGCAGGGAGCCCGGCTCGTTCACCGCTCGCTTCTTCATCGTCCCGCTCTCTCCCGAGACCGGTAGGCCAGCCACCAACGCGGCCAGTCGTGGGTTGTTCCACGCCAATGCCAAAAGCGAAGCGAGCGCGCGGGGAGATGTCTTGTTCTTTCGTGAGAGGCCAGCAGGGTCTACCAGTACCGTTTCGCTGAGATCTAATTCGGGTAATTCAAAGATCAACATGTCAGTGGCGGGTTTGGGAAGAAGTTTTGCCAGCGTCCTCGCCCCTTCGTTATCGCTCTCCGCCAGCACACGTCCTAATTCAGTACCGAGGTCTACCGACTTACCATCTCTTGTGGTGACTGGAATTTTCGAGTCAAAGGTGAGCAAGAGGGCTGCCCCAGTAAATAATTTGGCAGTCGATGCCGGAACAAATGTGCCACCAGTGTCGTAGAGAAGTTGTCCCGTAGCCACATCCACCACGGCCATGCCGACCGACTGCCCAAGATCAATATTTACCAGCAACGGATCGACAATTTTCGAGAGTACGTCAGGTGAAATTGCCGGTGGAGGCGGAGGTTCAACACTTACTTTTACTTGCGGGGCGCTCGCGGTATTCGAATTCGCAGCCGAGCAAGCAACTAACAGCAGCGCGCAAAACGCTGCGGTTGCTACCCGCTTAAACGCGGCCACCGGAAGGCATCAGTCCATCCATGCCATAGATAGAGGAGTACTTGAGTCCGGCCCGCGTATTGCGCGCTTCCCAGACCATATTGTTTCCGGCATAAATAGCGATGTGGTGAATGGCTTGCACGCTGCCGTTGTATGACCAGAAGACAAGATCTCCAGGTTGCAGCTCGGCCAGCGGTACGCGCTTGGTCGCCACAAAGAAGAGCGCCGCATTTAGACGTGACCACGTCGTCCAGGTCAGGCCAGCATTTTTATATGCCGCGTAGACCAGACCCGAGCAATCGTAACTATTAGGGCCTTGCGCACCCCATACATACGGCTTGCCCGACTTCACTTCCTTGATGGCAAAGTTGAGCGCAACTTGCCTCTGCTCTGCAGTAGTGCGAATTGTTTGCCGCCCAGTGAGGCCTCGGTCAGGCCAAATGCGAGCCTGGCCAGAAGTGGTGGCTGCAGTATTTGCTGATTGTTCTTCAAGAATGGCAAGTTTGCGTTGTTGTTCAAGAGTTACTCGCACATTTCGCGCACTCGCCAACTGCTTGGCTAGAGCGTTTTGGACAGACATCAGCGAATCTACTTCCTTCTTCTGATTCGCTTTCACGACATCGGCAGTAACTTTCGCAACACGTACTTTTTCGGTTGCCGAAGCTTGCGCAGCACGGGCCTTATCGGCCTCGACTTTCGCTTTAACAGCGGCATCACGTGCACTCTCTAAACGGCTAAGAGCCAAATTAGTATTATTAGAGACAACCCCAAGAGTGTTGAGGCGATCAATCAAATCTGCTGGACCGTCAGATTCGAGAAGCGAATTAAGTGAAGTAAAGCCTCCACCCATTTTGTAGGCACCCGCAGCGATTGAGCCAATTTGTTGGTTTGCACTCTCCACTACGGCCTCTGCAAGGGCGGTCTTCCTGGTAGCAACAGCGGAGAAATCTTTCGCTGCCTGGAGTTCGGCTTTTTCACGATCCAAAATAGCTTTGGCAGCCGCAGCCTTCGCGGCCAAGACTTTCAATCGCGCCGCAGCCGCATCTAGTTTCGCTTTGGCTGCGATGGCAGCTTTCGCTTTGGCGACTTCTTTGGCCTTGGCGGCGGCAATTTCCTGGAGCGTGGGTTTTCGAGTCTTTGCATCAGCCACGTCGGTGATGAGTACCGGGGCAAGCACCACCGAGAGCGCAAGGAACACGCGGAAAATCGGCAATCTACGAGATACCAAGACAACTCCTGAGGGGAAGAGATACCCCTTAAGGATAAACGGGACCTCTCCTACACCCTTGGATTTACCCGCCAAGTCCCCTGTGAATTACCAGAGTGAATTACCAGAGTGAATTACCAGGGCGCGTTAAGAGGAGACGTCACGCCTCTTGAAGAGCAGGGCAGCCAACGCCCCTGCCGCGATCAAGATCAGGATGGAGGTGGTGAGCGCCCATTTATACGTGATGGTGGTTGAACCCCCGCTGCCCACCGCGGTAAGGAGCAGCCCGGGAAGGTACTTCTGCATGTTCTCCCATACCGCTCCCACAATTCCTTCAACGATCATCACCCACGAAATACCAATGGCGATTGAAGAAATAGGTGAACGAAGAATCAAGCCGAGGAGCATTCCGATAATTCCAAAGCCAACGGTTGCCAGCGAGACGTTTGCCAAGGTGGTGAATAGATTTGAGATACCTTCGCCGCCGATGCCCCCAGAAGTCCAAGCATCGGTAGAGATACCTTTCGAATTCGCCCAGAAAAAACTGGTGACAACCGAAATAAGAGATGTTTCTACGACGATTAAGAGGCCAAAGAGTGCCATTGAGAGCGCTTTGCCGCCGAGCAGCACCATACGGCGTGGCTGACGGACTAAAAGATTGCGAAGCGTTCCGTGCGAATACTCCTGGGCCGTCTGTGATGCAAAAACCGAAAGCGCAACAATGCCGAGCAAGGTAGATGCAAAGGCTAAGCCAAGTGAGAGACCGGTATAACTCTCGATCGAGGCGCGAGAGAAACCAGGTTCGCGACCACGACGTGGTTCATCCATTGCAATATATGGAATGGAGGCGGTGAGTACAGCGATTGCTCCCACGGCGCCTAATGTTCCAAAGAAAAGTGTGGGACGACGGAGTTTGCGCCACTCGGCGCGAATTACGCGGATCACTTGGTATCTCCTGTCATTTCAAAGAAAGTCTCTTCGAGCGTGGGGCGGACCGCAGCAAGCGAAGCAAGCGTGAGGCCAGCCGCAAAGGCGAGTTTGTTGAATTCACTAGCCCAATCATCATTCGCGATGACATGCACTGAGCCGTCGAGGATGATCCCTTCGTGACCCGCCGACTTTGCGATTGCGATGAGTTTGGGAAGATCTGCCTCCTCGAGCGTGCGCGCAATAACAGTGGGTTGTTGAGCGGCAAGTAGCGACTCAGTTGTACCACTGAAAATCATTTTTCCTTCTCGAAGCATCACTAAGTGATCGCTGATTTGCTCAAGTTCGCTCAATAAGTGACTCGAGACGAAGACAGTGATTCCACCGTCAGCCAGTGAACGCAGAAGTGTTCGTACTTCGTGGATACCAGCAGGATCCAGACCGTTAGTGGGTTCATCTAGAATCAGTAATTCTGGTTTGGGGAGCAATGCAGCCGCGATACCGAGGCGTTGCTTCATCCCGAGTGAGTACTGCTTGTACTTTGACTTAGCGCGGTCGTTGAGGCCCACTAATTCAAGAAGTTCTCCAACACGTTCATGAGGAAATCCACCAAGAGTGGCGAGCATTTTCAAATTCTCAGATCCCGAGAGCGCGGGATAGAAAGCTGGACCTTCGATCATGGCGCCCACGCGACTGAGGTACTTCTCTGGGTGGTTGATTTTTTCGCCAAGCACCGTGCCACTGCCATCAGTAGGCGTAATTAGTGAGAGCAGCATGCGAATCGTGGTGGTTTTGCCGGAGCCGTTGGGTCCCACAAAGCCACAGACGCTACCGATCGGAACATCGAAGGTGGCGTGGTCGAGGGCGAGACGCTCGCCATAACGCTTGGTCAGTCCGGTGACTGAAATTGCAGAAGAAGTTGACATAGGGACACCCTGCCACGAAAACCTGAACGACTTATGCGAGTTACCCACAGGGGTAACGGGAGTTTGCTGTGAATACCTCTAGAGACCGAGCAAATTCGCTTGATGGTCGAAGTCTGGAACTTGTGCGCGCACTTCCTCAAAAGTACCCATTGCCAGCGCTCGGCCTTGGTCGAGGTAAACCACCAGGTCAGCAGAGCGCACGGTGGCTAGACGGTGGGCAATCATGACTACCGTGGTGCTTCCACGAAGAGATTGAATCGCTGCCGCCACGTTTGCTTCCGTTTCGGCATCGAGTGCACTGGTTGCCTCATCAAGTACCAAAAGTTTGGGTTTTGTGAAGAGCGCTCGCGCGATACCTAGGCGTTGACGTTGGCCGCCACTTACTCGTGCACCACGCTCGCCCACTTCGGTGTCGATGCCCTTTTCTAACTCACGCACAAAATCATCAAGGTGGGCTACCCGCAACGTTTCCCAGATGGATTCATCGGTCGCAAATGCCGGTGGAAAACCGAGTGCGATGTTCTCTCTAAATGTTCCACTCGCGATTGCGACATCTTGTGGCACATATGCAACTGCTCCCGGCCACGTAGTAATTGCTTCCATGGGAGGTAGTCCAGAAATTGTGACGCTGCCTTTTGCGGGCGGCAGAATTCCAAGCAAGATATCAACAATGGTTGTTTTGCCAGCACCCGAAGGTCCCACGAATGCCACGAATGCACCGTTAGTAATTTCAAGCGACACATCACGCACCGCGGGTTCTGCTTTACCCGGATAAGTGAAAGTAGCATCCGACAAAGTGATGGTGGCGTTGAATCCACGATGCTCGGTCTCTAATGAATCTTCCTTCGCCAACTTCGGCACTTCAATATGTTGCAAACTCTCTGCAAGATCGAGAGTGACCTTCGAAGCCCCTGCGCTGGAACGAATGGCTAGCATGCCTTGTTGGACGCGCAAAATCGCTGGCGCAATGCGAGTACCCGCCGCCAGGAAGATCGCCAACGTGCCCACCGCGTGACCGGCATCCTGCAAAAGAAACTGGGCCGCTGAAAGCAAGAGTGCGCCAAGGACTACTGAAGTTTCTAAAACATATTTAGAGACGTTTGGCATAAAGGCAATTTCAGCTTGGGCATGCGCCAATTTGTAGCGCAGGTCACCAATCTCTTTCGCGTAGTAAGCGCGGCGATTGCGCACCAAAGATTCGCGATAAGAACTCAACACTTCAACGATCTTTTCGTTGCTGGTAATGCTGAGCTC
>WLIL01000006.1 GCA_009702245.1 Actinomycetota bacterium | reverse complement strand
TTATTGGGGACGGAAAGCTAATTTCCGTCACCCGTTCTTGGGGACGGAAAGCTAATTTCCGTCACCCGTTCTTGGGGACGGAAAGCTAATTTCCGTCACCCGTTCTTGGGGACGGAAAGCTAATTTCCGTCGCTATGTAGTTTTGGCCCATTCTACCTCCTGCGCGGGAGGACGAAACTCCCCCAAAGTGCGCCAAATGAGCGAAGATAGGGTACTTTTTTCCCATGAATTCAGCGCCTTCTAAGAACCGTTTCGCACCCATGGAGAATTTTCTCGAACGAGTCCTCTTTGGAGGCCGATGGCTGATGGCCCCCATGTATCTGGGCTTGCTTCTCAGCCTGGGAGTCTTACTGGTCCGCTTCGTGCACGATTTCGTAGGCCTTGCGAGCATTATTTGGAGTGCAGATTCACAGAACGTCGCACTAGGGGTTCTGGGGCTCCTCGACACTACCCTCCTCGGAAACCTGATCGTGCTGATGATCTTTGCCGGGTACGAGAACTTTGTTTCTAAGATCGCCGTCGCTAAGAACGCCGAAGATCGTCCTTCGTGGATGGGCAAAGTTGACTACTCCGGTCTCAAGATGAAGCTGATCGGTTCACTCGTTGCCATTTCGGTCATCGAACTTCTCAAGGACTTCGTGGAAGCCGCACATGACCTCCATCCACAACAAATTCGCTACCGGATTGCTATCCACCTGACATTTGTCGTTTCTGGTTTGATCTTTGCGATCATGGATTACATTGCCGACAAGCGATTAGTCATGGACAAGGCAGCCCACATCGAAGAGTAAAGAAATAGTTACTTCTTGCTTTCGAAAGTAGTCCACATCTCTTGCCAACTAGCAACGATACGTTCCGCTGCCGCTTCGTCGATATCCCGCGTGTGCGTGATGACTGCCATTCCGTAGTAGAAGGCAAGCGCAATCTCCTTCATCGCAAAGACATCGCTATCAGTGCGAAGTTTTCCTGAATTTCTTGCGCCCTCTAACATCTTGCCAATTTCTTCCGCACGATCGCGCCAAATATCTCTCATGAGATGAGCAAGCGTTTCGTCAAATTCGGCGGCAACTGCGTTCTTCACCCAATTCCAAGCCGGAGCCTTATCTTCACCAATAATGGTGCGCATCAAGAACTCTCGATAACCCTTGGAAGAAGAAAGTGGCTCCGCTGAGGTGAGCAATTCACTCATCCGCTGAAGTCGATCGCTCGAGTGGTCTTTCATCTCAGCATGACTTGCACGCACCTGTGCGGCACGCACAGCTGAAATCAAATCTTGCCGATCCACAAAGTGTGCATAAATTGCACCAGTCGTCATGCCGGCCGCACGCGCAACTTCAGCCACGCGCAAGCCAGCCGGACCTACTTCATTCATCATTTGGGTGGCTGCGGCGAGAATGGCCTCTCGAGTCGCACCAGGTGTTTCGTAATTCATTGTTTCACGCTCCTGATCTTGACCATACTCTTATTACGATCCCAGAGCGCCGGTTACTGTTTAGTGATTTATCTGACGTGTGACGACATAATTTTTTTATCTCACCTGTTCACGCTAGCAATACTGAGTGCCACGCCCCTCTCGAGCAAAGCCGATAACCCGCACTCCGAACTCGGTTGCCAACTCAATGGCTAGCGATGTAGGTGCGGAAACCGCGACAATCGTGGAAATACCCGCGACCACCGCCTTCGCCACGATCTCAAAACCCACACGGCCAGAGAGTAAGAGGCTCCAGCCAGCCGGATCAATTCCTTCTAGGAGCGCAGCACCAATCGCCTTGTCGACTGCGTTATGACGCCCGACATCTTCTCGAACGAATCTCAGCACAGCCCTCTCATCCACCAGAGCAACTCCATGGAGTGCACCAGTTTTTGCAAAGAGCTTTTGATGCGGCTTGAGGGATTCGATGAGGGCGACTTCTTCCTCGAAGGTGCGAGGTGGCACGGCGACCCGCACAACTCCACGTTCGTGTAAATCACTGAGAGACGTGCTTCCGCAGACCCCGCAGGCAGAAGACATAGTAAACCGACGGTCAAGCACGCGCGCAGGTGGCGGGAGATCAGGAGAGACCTCCACGATCACCACATTTGATCGCTGCCTAGGAGTGAGCGAACGATCCCCACAAATCCGCGCCTTGATTACATCATTCTTACCGGAGATGAGGCCCTCACTGAGTAGAAAGCCGACAGCGAGTTCTAAATCATTACCGGGAGTTCTCATAGTTATTGCTATTCGTGATTCTTCTTCACCTTGCGCGACGCGAATTTCTAGCGGCTCCTCCACAATTACGCTCTCGAGAGTCTTACCTCGGTCACTTCGAATTGCAGATACGCGAGCGATAGAACTGGGTACCGAAGAACTCTCTTCAGTCATATTAAACCTTGGTATGGCGATAGAAAGGAATCGATTCAGGGGCTAGCGGAGGATTTCCGAGGATGAGATCCGCTGCCTTTTCCGCAACCATCATCACTGGTGCGTAAATGTTTCCATTAGTTACGTACGGAAAGACCGATGCATCGACGACGCGCAAACCGTCCACACCATGAATGCGAAGATTTCTTGGATCTGTGACTGACATTGCATCAGTTCCCATGCGCGCCGTGCAAGAGGGATGGAGCGCAGTTTCACCATCTTTGCGCACCCAATCCAAAATCTCCTCATCAGTTGAAACCGCAGGTCCGGGAGAGGTTTCGCCGCCGTTATATTCATCCATCGCGTGTTGACTCAAGATCTTTCGTGCAACGTGAATCGCCTCAACCCATTCCCGGCGATCTTCGTCGGTTGAAAGATAGTTAAATCGAAGAGCCGGCTTTTCTAACGGATCAGCGCTCTTAACCTGCACACTCCCGCGAGCGTCCGAATACATCGGCCCAATATGTACTTGATATCCGTGCCCTCCGGAGGGCGCCGTACCGTCGTAGCGAATTGCTAATGGAAGGAAGTGGAACATGAGGTTGGGGTATGCCACATCTTCGTTACTACGCGCAAAGCCACCACCTTCAAAATGATTTGTGGCTCCCGGGCCTTTGCGAAAGAAGAGCCAATTGGCACCAATAAATGGCCGTTTCCACATCTTCAGATTCGGCTGCATCGAGACTGGCTTTGTGCACTTGTACTGCACATATACCTCAAGATGATCTTGGAGATTTGCGCCCACACCAGGAAGGTGGTGCACCGGCTCGATCCCCACACTCTTGAGGTGTTGCGCATCACCAATACCGGAAAGCTGCAAGATTTGCGGAGTATTAATCGCTCCCCCACAGAGAATGATTTCTTTACCCTTAATTATTTCGCGCTTCTTGCCGCGTATTAATTCAACACCCACCGCCCGTTTACCCTCAAAAATAACTCTGGCGACTTGTGAACGCGTCTTTACAGTGAGATTCTTCCGGTGCATCACTGGATACAAGTAGGCACGAGCAGCGCTCAGTCTGCGCCCTCGGTACACATTGCGATCAAAAGGACCAAAACCTTCTTGACGGAATGAGTTCACGTCAGATGTGCGTGCATAGCCCGCTTCTTCGGCAGCTTTGAAGAATGCCTCAAAGAGTGGACTCTTCATGGGACCGCGCTCTAACTTCAACGGACCAGAATCACCATGAAAGGGGCTCTTCGGATCTGCAAGACAATTCTCTAATTTCTTGAAGTAGGGCAAGCAATGCGCGTAATCCCAATTCTCCATACCGGGATCTGCGGCCCATCTTTCGTAGTCAAGTGGATTTCCGCGCTGCCAAATCATGCCGTTGATACTGCTAGAACCGCCTAAGACCTTCCCACGCGCATGATAAATCTTGCGGTTATTCATGAAGGGCTCAGGTTCAGACTCATATTTCCAGTCGTAGAACTTACTTCCGATGGGAAATGCCAGCGCTGCCGGCATATGAATGAATACATCCCACCAATAATCTGGACGACCGGCTTCAAGAACTAAAACTTCATTTTTGGGGTCAGCGCTCAAACGGTTTGCTAATGCGCTACCAGCGGAGCCACCTCCGACAATGATGAAGTCGTAACTCATGGGAGTCTCAAGCACCCTGTGTCGGTAGGTGGGCAGGTAGGTGGACACGTCGATGGGCACGCTCAAGGCTCTCGACCACATTAGTGATGAGCATGGCGCGCGTCATGGGTCCCACACCTCCAGGCATGGGTGCCATGAATCCAGCTACATTCATCACGTCTGGATGTATATCTCCTACTAGCCCTGCCTCGGTACGAGTGATGCCCACGTCGAGAACTGCGGCACCTGGTTTTACCAAATCTGCGGTGATCATGTGTGGCACTCCGGCAGCCGCCACAATGATGTCTGCCTCACGGAGATATTGCGCAGGATTCTTCGTTCCCGTGTGCACCAAAGTGACGGTTGCATTCTCACTCTTTCGGGTGAGTAAGAGCCCCAGTGGTCGACCCACCGTGACGCCTCGGCCAACTACCACAACATGTGCGCCATTAATGGGCACGTCGTAAGCACGGAGCAACTCTACAATTCCACGTGGAGTGCACGGGAGCGGTGCTTCTTGCCCGAGTACTAGGCGCCCCAGATTCATTGGGTGCAAACCATCGGCATCTTTTTCCGGATCCATCGCTTCAAGAGCGGCAATAGAATTCAAACCTTTGGGCAACGGAAGCTGAATGATGTATCCAGTGCAGAGTGGGTCTGCATTTAGTCGTGCTACTTCGCGCATCACATCGGCTTGAGTCGCATTGGCCGGCAGATCAGCGCGCACAGATGCGATACCTACCTCAGCACAATCGCGATGCTTGCCCGCTACATATGCGTGCGAACCTGGATCATCGCCAATCAACATGGTGCCTAGGCCTGGGGAAAATCCAGCTGCGCGCAAAACTTCTACCCGCTTTGCCAAATCTGCCTTCACCTTAGTGGCAAGTGCCTTACCGTCAAGTAACACCGCTCTACTATTACCAGTGTTAGAGCCAGTGTTAGAGCCAGTAGTCATTGATGTACTTCTCACCTTCGTCGCAGAAAAATGTGACGACGTTCTCCACGCCGTGCTTCTCTTTCAGCATCTTAGCCGCCAACAGGTGGGCACCCGATGAAGGACCTACAAAGATTCCGTGTTCCCGGCCTAGCCGCCGCATCTCTTCGATCGAGACATCCGATTCGATGTGGCAAACATCATCAAGAATGTCACGGTGGCGAGCAATGATGCCTGGAATAAATCCATCAGCTATGCCCTCGATAAGGTGCTTCCCAATTTCCCCGCAGAGGATCGTGCACGATTCACTTGGCTCCATCGCAACCACAATGCACTCTTTATTTACTGCTTTAAAGGCTTGCCCAACACCAACGATGGTGCCACCCGTACCCACTCCACCGATCACTAGATCCGGGAGAACGCCGGTTGGTAATTGGTGAAGAATTTCCTGGCCAAGCCACTCTCTATTCTCATCAACGTTCCACTCGTTATCAAATTGTTGAGGTGCAAAATAGCCGGGCAACTCGCCAAGGCGTCGCACTTCAGCAAGTGCATCGTTAACATGGAAATCTCCCATCGTGTGCACTTCGGCTCCGAATGCTCGTGAGATCGCGGTCCGTTCAGGACTCATGCCATTGGGCATTACTACCAACATTTTGTAACCTTTGACTGCGGCCACCATGCTCATTGCATTTCCGGTGTTGCCGCTACTTGCTTCGACAATGGTGTCTCCGGCCTTGAGCAGGCCTTCGCGCTCCGCGCGTTCAATCATGAACTTAGAGATACGTGCCTTGATGGAACCAGATGGATTGAGATACTCCATCTTGACCCAGATGCCCTCAATATTAATGAGTGGGGTATTCCCAATCGCATCAAGAATGGTCTCCATCGCACGCTCCCTACGGTCTGAACTATCGAATCACCACGCTACAACCAGGGGCCATGGATTGCCCGCCCAAGGTCCTTCAAATAAGCAGCCCTGCCAGGATAACTGACAGGGCTGCTTAAGCGAACAATCAGAATCTAGCTACCTATCCAAGCCTTAACCTTGTCAGGATTAGCATCGATCCACTTCTGTGCAGCTTCTTCTGGCTTCATACCAGATTCAATATCTGCTGATACAGAATTTTGATCTGCGTTTGTCCAGTTAAAGTTCTTAACGATGGTGGCAAACACTGAATTAGAATCCATCAGCTTCTTTGATGCGAGCTTCTTCAGTGCCGTCTCCGGGTAATCAGTAAGTCCACTTGCCTTAGCAGCATCGGACCAATCGTTAGCCGGGAACTTCACCCGTGATTGCTCAAGACCAGCAATCTTTATGAAGAGCGTTCCGGGTGTGTAGAAGTACGCAAGAGCTGGAGTCTTATTCGCTTCGGCCTTAGTGAGCACGTCAACGAGTGCTGCTTCTGAACCAGTTGAAATAGCTTTGAAATTCAACTTGTTGGCAGAAATCATCTTCTCACCGATAGTGGTGTAACCCGGAGGGCCTTCGTACCATGCGCCCTTATCACCGGAGTCTGAAGTCTTGAACATATCTGCGTACTTGTTCAAGTTTGCAGAGTCCAGGATGTCTGGATACTTGGCAGCCATCCATGGTGGAACGTACATGCCAATCAGACCTACGTTGCCGTTGTCGCCAACTTCAACAATAGCGCCGCGATCTACCCACTCTTTCCAACGCCCGCCGCCCCAATCTTCGATGACTACATCGATAGAGCCAGCTTCCATGGCGTCATACGTGACGCCAGCTTCTTCGAGAGTTGTCTGAGTGATCGTGCATCCGTTTGCCTTAGCAATCTCGGCAACAACTTGTCCCGATGCGGTGTACCCATTCCATGCGTGCATTGCGATTGCCCAGGATCCGCACTCGCTAGCTCCGCTTGCGCTATCCGCGCTGTCGTTAACACTCGAACTGCATCCAGCAAGGACGAGTGCTCCCGCAGCGATAATCGATACCGCCGCGATGCGACGTTTGAGGCCAAATTTCATGTCTCTCCTTTTGTCAGGGTTAAGGCGACCATTGCGAGCGTAATATAGGCAGCGACCCCAAGTAAGGGGTTACACGGGTGTTTTCCTACTTTTTAAGTGCGCAGTGTTAAGTGCGCCGTGTTAAGTGCGTCGTGCGCTGGCTTGGGCGATACGGTCGATCGTGACGCCCAGGAGCAAGATGGCAAAACCGGCCACCAGCCCCTTGCCTTGCATCTCAGGTTTCGAGCCTCCCAAAATCACTAAGTAACCCAGCCCGCCGGAGCCCACAAATCCACCTATCACAACCACTGCCAGCACAAAAATCATGCCCTGATTAGTTGCCAAGAGGATTGATCTCTTCGCTGCAGGCAATTGCACCTTGGTAATAATCTGGCGAACCGTTGAGCCAGCTACAGTCGCGGCCTCGATCATGGCAATGGGAACGGAACGTATCCCTTCGCTGACAATCTTCACGACTACCGGAATCGAGTACACGATGCCCGTCGCAATTGCGGTAAACCTCGTCGGCCCAAAAAGGCCGAGCATGGGGATTAAATAGACAAACGCGGGAAGCGTTTGACCGGCATCTAAGAAAGGCCGTAAGACTTTCTCCGCACTCGAGCTGCGACCCACCCAGATCCCAAGTGTGATCCCTATGGCCATCGTTAACAGAGTTGCCACGATTGTCTGGGTTAACGTAATCATTGCTTCATGCCATAAGCCTGAAAGTACAATCAGAGTTAATAAACCGGTGGCTAGCATGGCCACTCGCATACCGCCGATTACTGCGGCTATGAAAACGATTGCCGATAGTGTGACAAACCAGGGCGAGAACGCCAAGAGAGTTTCAAGTGGGTTGAGTACCCAATTAGAAATAAAGTCCTTGAATCCAACTGTAAATATATAAAGATTTGTAGTTATCCACTTGGTGGCGTGATTAGTTACATCCTCAACTTGTTGGGAAATATTGATTGATCCTGGCCACACTGCTAATGAAAGAACGGATCGCGAGGCAAAGATAGAAGCAATCGCTAACAGCCCTGAGAGACCCACTTTGATCCGCCCTCTTCGAATCTGTTGCGAAGTGAGAGGGATAAAACTCTCCTGCGCCTTCGCCGCAGCGCTCGTGCTTCGGTCGAGCAAAATTGCCACGAACACCACCGCGAACCCGGCGACAAAACCTTGCCCCACATTCCGGATGATCAGCGCATCGACCACAGGCTTACCCAGGCCTGGTGCGCCGATCAAAGCGGCAATGACCACAAATGAAAGTGCAGCCATGACCGTTTGATTAATACCAAGAATGATCATTTGCTTTGCCATCGGAAGTTGCACTTTGGTTAACGTCTGCGTAGGTGTGGAACCCATTGAAAGCGCAGCCTCTATCGGTGATTGATTTAAATTTCTGATCGCATGAGCAGTTATTCGAATTGCAATAGGGATGCTGTACACCATCGTTGCGATCGTGGCAGAGGCAGTCCCAATGAGAAAGAAGAGCGCCAAAGGAGCCAAGTACACCAAAGTTGGCAAAATCTGAGCCAAGTCCAGGAATGGCGTCAAGATCTTTAACACTCGGTCAGAGCGACCTGCCCAGATGCCCACAGGGATACCTACAAGAAGGGATAAAAGGACTGAAGCCAATGTCATAGCAAGAGTGTCCATAGTGAATTGCCACATGCCCAGTGCGCCGCAAGCCAACAAAAGAGAGACAGCGAGAATTGCCGTGCGCAGGCGGCTTGTTGCATAGACCGTGAAGGCGACTATGGCAACAACACCAAACCAGCCAATGACTGGAATGATCGAATTACCACTAGGTACCGAAATTATTGAACGAATTATTTCCACAAAACCAGTTATCGCCGCTCGAATGGGATTAAAGAAGTAAATGAACGCCGCACTCTTTGTACGATTGCCGCGAATCGAGGCGGCCGCATCTCCGACCGATGAGGTAAAAGATGTGTTTTCAGAAGTTGCTAATTCTAGAGTCTGATTACCTTGAAAAATCCTGGATAACGTTATCCAGACCAATCCAACACCAATCAAGAGATGTGACTTTTTCAGATGGGTCATGCCACACCAGAAATGAGCCGCAAGACATCCTCGCTTGAGACGATCCCCAGAAACTTCCCGTTTTCACTCACCCGCACTGGCTTGTGGGTTTGCAGAATAATTTCAGCAGCATCGCGAATGATCATGTTCGCGGCGAGCTCAGGTCCATCCATATCTTCGTCAGACTGAGCAGGGCGAGCTAAATATTTCAAGGTCAACACATGTGATTTCGCGATATCGCGCACGAAATTGGCAACATAGTCATCGATGGGGAGAGCAACTAGCTCCTCCGGAGTTCCGATCTGAACAACTGCACCGTCTCGCATAATTGCAATACGGTCTCCCACCTTTACTGCTTCAGATAAGTCGTGCGTAATAAAGACCATGGTTTTGCCCAACTCTCGATGCAGGCGAATCACCTCTTGCTGCATATCTCGACGAATCAGTGGGTCCAGGGCGCTAAATGGTTCATCGAGGAAGAGCACCTGTGGATCAACAGCAAGGGCGCGAGCCAATCCGACGCGTTGCTGCATTCCGCCTGAAAGTTGTTCAGGAAATGCATGCGAGTATCCATGCAAACCTACAAGTTCAATAACTTCATTCGCCCGGGCATGGCGTTCGGCTTTCTTCATCCCATTAATTTCAAGCGGGTAGGCGATATTGTCGATGACTTTGCGGTGGGGCAATAGACCAAAATGCTGAAAGACCATGGAAAAGTGTTGTCGACGAAGTTCACGAAGTCGCTGGGGTGTGGCCTTCGAAATATCCTCGCCGTCAAGAAAGACTTCGCCGGCGGTAGGTTCCACAAGACGTGTAAGGCAACGAATCAACGTAGATTTTCCAGAACCAGATAAACCCATCACTACAAAAACTTCGCCGGGCGCTACATCGAATGAAACATCACTCACGGCTGCCGTACACCCAGTCTTTGCGCGCAACTCACTCCTGGAAAGTGTGGCATCGGGTGAGCCCACAATTGAAAGCGGGTTGGGGCCATAGACCTTCCACAAACCGCGCACGGAGACAGCAGGAGGACGGCCAGCGGATGCGCTACTAGCGCTCGCACTTCTCTGCTCTTCGACCATGCTCTCCCCTACGGCTCGACTACCACTTCTCTCACGGGTGGCCGCTATCGCGAAACCACCCAGAACGCCCTGGGGAAGTATTGCGCCAGAGGTGCTTGGCTTCAAGGTACTCGTGGAGCCCACTTCCACCGAGCTCACGACCCACCCCGGAGGCCTTAAATCCGCCCCACTCTGCCTCGGGGCGATAGGGGCCGTAATCATTGATCCAGATGGTGCCGTGGCGAAGAGCGGCAGCTACCCGATCACACCTGCCAAGATCGGCGCTCCACACCGCTCCCGAGAGGCCATAAATAGTGTCGTTGCCGAGCTCAATTGCCTCTTCTTCGGTGGTGAAGGTTTCAACCGTGATCACCGGCCCGAAAGATTCCTCTTGCACACAGGCCATCTCTGTCGAACATCCATCGAAAACTGTGGGCTCGATATACCAACCGGCTTCCAATCCCGGAGCAAGTGCTCTCTTGCCTCCCACCCGAAGAGCGGCACCTTCCTTGACTGCTCTCTCGATATATCCAAGAACTTTGTTGAGATGACCTTCGCTAATGAGTGGTCCAGTCTCAGCGGCCTCATTATCTGGTCCACCAAGAGTGATTTCGCCGGCTCTGCGTACTAATTCATCGACGACTCGTTCATGAATGGAAGCTTCAACAAGGAGGCGAGTTCCAGCCGAACAAACTTGACCTGAATGCAAGAATCCCGCAGTCACCGCATTATCAATTGCGGCGTCAACGTCTGCATCAGCGAAAATAATATTTGGATTTTTTCCACCAAGTTCTAGTGCAACTTTTTTTACCGTACTTGCGGCGCTCGCCATGATCGCACGTCCAGTAGCCAAACCACCAGTGAAGGAAATGAGATCTACCCTCGGATCACTCGTCAGCGGCGTGCCCACCTCACTACCCGCTCCAAGAATCAAATTGGCTACACCAGCAGGAACACCAGCCTCTGCCAACGTGTGCATCAGCAAGACCGCACTAGTTGGCGATAGCTCACTTGGTTTGACGATAAAAGAACATCCTGCAAGTAATGCAGGTGCCACCTTCCATGATATTTGCAGTAAGGGATAATTCCACGGCCCGATGAGCGCGCAGACACCCACTGGTTCATACGCGATGCGACTCTGAATTTCTGGTCGACCTACATCAACACTATGACCTGGCTCCTTCAAGGTGGCATTGAATCGAAAAACTGAAATCACATCGGCGATGTCGAACTCGGCCTCGACAAATCGTTTGGCCGTGTCACCACTCTCCGCCTTCGCATAGATTTTTGTATCTCTTTCTATGAGATCCGCGATTCGAAGGAGAAGTGACTGGCGATCTTGCCAACTCCAGGAGCGAAAAATTCCGCTTTCGAAAGTATTGTGTGCTGCGTCAATCGCTCTGAGGGCATCAGCGTTATTTCCTTCGGTGGCCTCCGCGACCAGATGTTGGTCGTGTGGACTTCGAATTTCACGAACTCGCCCAGAAGCGCTCTCCTGCCACTGTCCATTGATGAAATGGCGCAAAAGTGTCATTGAATCAGAAGGCTAATTGGCTTTTGCGCAGCGCCATGAACTCATCAAGTTCAGCTAGTACCTGCGGATCCATGTCTGGCAAGACGTACTCCTCGAGCTTCTTCTTCCAAATCTCAGAAGCTCTTGCTTGGGTATCGCGCGCTCCGAGGCGATTCCATCTCTCGTAGTTATCGCTATTTGAGAGAAATGGTCGATAGAAGCAATCACGGAAACGTTCCATCGTGTGCGCCGCACCTAAGAAGTGTCCGCCGGCACCTACTTCTTCGTGCGCGTCAAATGCCAAACTCCCTACGTCAAAGACAAGCGGAGTGAATTGCACCATCAGGCTCTCCAGGATTTCCATATCGAGAATGAATTTCTCATAGCACGAGACGAGACCACCTTCGAGCCAACCGGCAGTATGCATGACCCAGTTGGTACCCGAGAGGAACGTGGGCATCATCGTCATCATTGTTTGATAGGCCGATTGCGCATCAACGGTTTGCGCAGAGTTCAATCCTCCACCACCACGGAATGGTAAGTGGTATTTGCGAGCGATCTGACCCGTGCAGAGAAGCCCTACACCGGATTCAGGCGTGCCGAATTGTGGAGAACCTGATTGCATATCGATATTTGAGAGAAAAGAACCAAAGACTACTGGTGCACCTGGTCTGATCACTTGCACAAGTGCGATCCCAGTAAAAGCTTCTGCCATTTGTTGAGCAAGAGTCGAAGGAATAGTCACGGGACTCATCGCGCCCATAAGTAAGAACGGAGTCACCACTACGGGTTGGGCGGCAAGTGCATACTCGCGAAGCGAATCGAGCATGCGATCATCCCAACGCAATGGGGAATTACAGTTGATGAGAGATATGAGTGCAGGCATCTCTTCAATCGCCGCACGCCCTCCGTGGAGGATTTCGGCAACTCGAATGCAATCTTGCGCATTTTCAGCGCGCACCACGTTGCCCATGAAGAACTTGTCCGTGAGTGTCGCAGCCGCATAAGCCATATCGAGGTGGCGAGTATCTAAATCAAGGTCGTTAGGCTCACACACCACACCACCAACGCTGTCGAGTGAACCGTAAACTTGCGAAAGTTTGGCAAAGTTTTGGAAATCATTAAAAGTCGCGTCTCGCCTTACATCACCTTCTCGAACAAAGGGCGGGCCGTAGACAGCGCCAAAAACCATGGAGTCCCCACCAATGTGCACATTGTTCTTCGGGTTACGAGCTCGCAGACCAAATCCACTTGGAGCTTTCGCTAATTGGGCGAGTACCCAATCGGGGTCAAACTTCACGTTATCGCCAATGACCTCTTGCCCGGCCTCTCGGAAGAGATCCAATGCCCACGGGCTCATGAACTCGATGCCTATCTCTGAAACGATCCTTCGCCAACCGGCATCTAAGGTAGCCATCGACTCTTCACTGAGAATGTCGTAGCGGGGCATCTTATTTTCGAACATCATTCCTCCATTGACCGGTGGCTGGCTGCGACTATACGCTAGACTCGTGGAACATTGGTTCCATATGGTGGAACTTCCCGCGGGGCAGCGCTCCACCGCCATGTTCCAGCGGATGTATCGCACGGGAGGCCCGATGGCGAGTACAAGTGCCAAGTCGGCTACCTCATTTACCGCAGCGACAAATAACGCTTCACCGACCGGGGCGCAAGCGATCGATCGCGCTGGTGCGCTCTTGGTTTCGATCCTTGATAGCGGCACTGCAAGTGGTCGACCGCCGCATGTCGCAACGCTGGCAAGAACACACGACCTTCCAAAGAGCACCACCTCGCGATTGCTTTCAGCCCTTGAGCGTCAAGGCTTAATTCAACGCGACCGGGATGGCGCCTTCCACCCAGGGCCGGTGATCACCCGATACGCACGCAGCGGGCAAGGAGAATCTGCGCTGGCTACCGAATTGCGCCCTATCCTCCAACATCTCGCACTCGAGAGTGGTGAAACGGTCAATCTTGCGATCGCTGGAGCCCAGTACGTAGACCTGATCGATCAAATCGACGGTCGCTATTTGCTAGGCGCACGCAATTGGGTAGGTACTCCTGTTCCGTATCACGCCTCTGCCCTGGGAAAGATTTTCATGGCTTTCGGCGTCACTGAAATTCCAGTCGGTCGCCTTGAAAAGCGCACGCCACTCACCATCACTTCACACGAATCTTTGAGTGCAGAACTTGCCCAAGTGAGAACTCGAGGCTTTGCCACCATCGTTGATGAATTAGAGGAAGGCCTCACAGCTATCGCGCTGCCACTCTTTGATGGCGCCCATCGAGTAATAGCCGCTATTTCGGTCTCTGGTCCAACCTCAAGACTGAGTGGCGGTACGGTTAATGAAATCGTGGAAATGATGATCAAAGCAATCGGACAACCAGGAGAGGCAGGCGCGGCATGAGCGCAGAAGAAATCATCAAGGGGCTCTACGACGAGACCCTGGTCGGAAATGCGCCTGCCGTACTGGAGTTGACGAAGCTTGGGCTTGCCGAAGGCATGGGCCCTGAAACTATTCTCTATGAAGCACTTATCCCCGCCCTCGAAGAGGTAGGTGCGCGCTTTGAACGCGGCGACTTCTTTGTGCCTGAAATGTTAATCGCCGGCAAGGCGATGTCGGGGGCACTCGACATCCTGCGTCCCTTGCTCGCAGAAACGGGCGCCGAAACCATCGGCACTTTTGTGATGGGAACAGTTAAGGGCGATGTTCACGACATCGGAAAGAATTTAGTAAATATCATGCTTGAAGGCGCCGGTTTCGAAGTCATCGATCTTGGAGTACAGACGTCACCAGAGAAATTCATCGCAGCGGTCGAAGAACATAAGCCAGACATCGTGGGTTTTTCAGCATTTCTCACTACTACGATGCCGATGTTCAAAGTCAATATGCACGAACTCACTAAGGCTGGACTGCGCGACAAGGTGATCGTGATGGTCGGCGGCGCACCGGTTACCCAGGAGTATGCGGATGCGGTCGGTGCAGATGGATACGCCGCCGATGCTTCAACGGCAGTTCGCAAAGCCAAGGAGTTAATCGCCCAGAAGCGCGCCGCGCAAAATGCCTAAATTACTTCCCATCGTTGAGTTTCTCGAACATGGGATCAAGAAACCAATTTGGGATTGCAAAATGTGCGGGCAATGCGTGCTGCACTCCACGGGCATGACATGCCCGATGACATGTCCAAAAACTTTGCGTAACGGCCCATGTGGTGGCGTCCGGGAGGATGGTCATTGCGAAGTAAAACCTGAGATGCCCTGCATTTGGGTGAAAGCATACGAACGCAAAGAATCCCTCCCCCTTCCACAATCCTGGCGCAACCACTACAACGATCTGCGCCCGCCGGTTGATAACCAACTAAAAGGCACCTCCTCTTGGCTCAATCTCATTACAAAGCGCGATCAACAGACTCCCGCAGGGTGGTGCGCGGAAATACCCACCGACGAAAGTGTGCCAACTCAATAGTGAGCGACTTTCCTTCGCACCTGGCCGAACGCTTCTCCACAAGTGAGCGCGTTTTTACGGTGGAGTTTCCGAGCATTGATGGGGGAAATCTCTCCGCCATAAAGAGTCGAGTAGATCATCTACTCCCCTGGTTTGATGCAGCTAACGCCACCGACAGTCCCGCGGCGCATGCACATGCTTCAAATGTGGCGATCGCAATTGCTCTCCAAAATTTTGGTCTCGAACCTATTCTGCAAGTCGTCTGCCGCGACAAGAATCGCATTGCTATCCAGTCAGACATCATGGGCGCCGCGCTTCACGGCGTGCGCAATATTGAATTACTCACCGGAGACGATGTTACGGCTGGCGATGAACCTGAGGCACGACGCGTTTTCGACGTCGATAGCGCTCAAGCAATCAAGATTGCCGCGACCTTGAAGGGTGGCAGCTACCTCTCCGGTCGGAAGTTCTCAGATGCCCCCGACCTCTTCATAGGTGCCGTGGAGAATGCGGCAGCACCTCCTCTCGAATATCGAGCAGAGAGAGTCACAAAGAAGGTCAATGCTGGAGCGAAATTCTTTCAATTGCAGATCTGCTTCCATGGCGATCGACTCGAAAATTTCACTCAAGCCGTGAACGCCAGCCATCCCACCCTGCCCCTTCTCCCCACGATCGTGCTAGTGAAGGGCGCAAGACCTCTCAAGTTCATGAACGAGAAGGTGGCTGGAATCGATATTCCTACCGAAGTGATCGCTCAAGTGGAGCAGGCCAGCGACCCCAAAGAGGCCGCCTACCAACTGGCTCGCGCCCAAGCCGAGCATGCTCTCTCCCTCCCAGGCGTGCGAGGCCTGCATTTCACTGACTTTTGCCATGACGATTCACTTGTACGCTTAATGCGAGATCTAGGTGTGACCCCTCGCCCCACCGGAAGCCACTAGATTTCACGATAAGAATCACTCCAAGAAGCAGCTCGCACGCGGTGCTCGACTAACGAAGGAACTCCATGCATACCGTTCTCTCCTCACCTGGCAAGACCGTCACCATGGGTCATGATCAACCTTTTGTGATCATTGGAGAGCGCATTAACCCCACCGGGCGGAAAATCTTCCAAGAGAAGCTTCGCGCTGGAGATCTCTCCACCATCAATATCGATGTGGAGGCACAAGTTGCCGGCGGTGCCGATGTGCTCGACGTGAATATGGGTGTTCCCCTCACAGACGAACCCGCTCTCCTGGCTGCAGCAATCAAACTCGTGCAATCAATCACCGACTTGCCGATATGTATTGACTCTTCAGTGCATGAAGCACTCGAGGCAGGTTTAGCGGTCTACCAAGGAAAAGCGCTCGTCAATAGTGTTACCGGCGAAGATGACCGAATGGAGATCATTCTTCCGCTCGTGAAAAAATATGGCGCCGCCATCATCGCGCTTCCCAATGATGAGACTGGAATACCTGCAACCGCCAAAGAGCGTCTCGACATCACTGAAAAGATTGTCCGCGCCATCGAGTCCTACAAGATTCCTTTAGAAGATCTTGTCATAGATCCACTTGCCATGACGGTCGGTGCAGACCCCGAAGCCGTGAAGATCACTCTTGAAACCATCCACCTCATCAAAGAAAAGTTTGGTCTCAATATGACGCTCGGCGCATCGAACGTCTCTTTTGGTCTGCCCAGCCGGCACGCCTTGAACGCCGCTTTCATACCCATCGCGATGTCGCATGGACTCACGAGCGCGGTAATGGATTCTCGGACTCCGGAAATTGTAAGTGCGGTACGTGCCGCAGATCTCCTTCTGGGGACCGACGCTTGGGGTGGCAATTGGATCAGTCGCTTCCGTGCACAACAAGCCGCACTTCCAAAAGCTTAACTTGATCGCATCGAGAGGCAGACATGAGTAGCGACGGAAGGATCAAACTTACCTTCCTCGAGTTAGGTAAAGCTGACGCGCCTCCCCGCCAAGTTTCCGTACCAAGCGGAGTATCGCTCTTTGAAGCAGCATCGTGGAATGGCATCGCCATTGACTCCACCTGCGGCGGTCACGGAACGTGCAAGAAATGCAAAGTAAAGATCGAAAATCCGGCAATTCCTACTAGCCTCGATAGTCGAGCTTTTAATGCCGAAGAGTTGCGCGAAGGATGGCGACTCGCCTGCGTCCAAAAAGCAGTAGTCGACACTGCCGTAGATGTTCCGCCTCTGACCACGAGACCCAAAGCCGCAACCGTGGGAGTCGGGCGGCAAGTTATCCTGCGACCAGCGGTCCAAAAACGCTATATCGAATTAGTTGAGCCCACCCTTCACGACCAACGCACCGATATCGAGCGAGTGCGCGATGAGATTTCTGATATCGAACCGCGGGCAGGGCTTGAAGTGCTTAGATTACTTCCCACAGTGTTGCGAAAGTCCAACTTTAAGGTAACAGCTGTCCTCATTGATGACGAAATTATTGACATTGAGCCCGGCGACACCACGACTACTCGTTATGCAATCGCATACGACCTCGGAACAACAACAGTTGTAGCCACACTGCTAGATCTCTCCACCGGAACTCCAGTGGCAGTCGCTTCCATGCTTAACAAGCAACAACCATTTGGTGCCGATGTCATCAGTCGAATCAGCGCCACCATGATGGACCCAGAGGCCCTCGGTCGCCTGCGCCTGCTTGCACAGGAAACACTTGCAGAGCTCACGCGTGAAGTATGTGAGAGCATCGATCCGCTTAACGTATATGAAGTCGCACTCGCGGGAAATGCCACCATGACTCAATTACTGCTCGGAATTGATCCCGAACCATTAGGCGTTGCGCCATTCATCATGGCAAGTGCCATCTTCCCCGATGTCGCCGCCAGCGAACTAGGAATCGATATTCATCCACGAGCAAAAGCCTTTCTCATGCCTTCACTCGGTGCTTATGTCGGCGGAGATATCATTTCTGGCGCGCTCGCTTCCGGAATGGATCGGGACAAGCGTCTTCGACTCTTTATCGATGTGGGTACTAATTGCGAGATTATTCTCGGTGATGGAGAGCGAATTCTGGCAACCGCGGCGCCCGCTGGTCCTGCCTTCGAAGCCGCCTCAATAAAGTGTGGAGTACGAGCCGCTCCCGGTGCGATCGAGACGGTCAAAATTGTTGATGGCGAAATAGTTCTTGGGACCATTGATGAGGAACCCGCCATGGGAATCTGTGGCTCTGGATTAGTCGATGCATGCGCTGTGCTCGTCGACGCCGGTTTGCTCGATCTCTCTGGAAGGTTTGTCACAAACGAGATTGCGATGCAGATTGCCCCCACCTTGGCGCCACGCCTGATCGAACGCGAAGGCGAGCGTATCTTCACTCTCGAGGGAGATATTTTCCTCTCACAGCGCGATGTTCGGGAGTTGCAATTTGCCAAAGCTGCTATTGCAACTGGATGGGCCCTCCTTCTCGAGGAGTTTGGCGTCGAAGAGAGCGATGTACAACAAGTGCTCCTCGCAGGATCTTTCGGCTCCTACCTTTCACCTGCGTCCGCAGTCCGTATTGGATTAGTCCCGAAACTTCCGACACTTCGCATCGTCTCTGCCGGAAACGTGGCTGGCGAAGGCGCCAAAATGGCTCTGCTCTCATTGCAAGAACGCAAGGGAGCACTCGCCCTGCTCGAAGAGATCGATTATGTCGAACTCTCCGATCGAAGTGACTTCAATGACAAGTTCGTGGATCGCCTCGCTTTCCCAGCGAAGTAAGAGAACGGCGCTCGCGTGGAAAGAGGCGTGAAGGAGTGGGCAGTGGTGGCCTGCGGAGCGCTCTCTACGGAAATATCGGAAATAAGTGAACGGCGCGGATGGTCACTGAAGATCTACCCGCTACCCCCGCTCCTGCACAATCACCCAGAGAAGATTGCCGGAGCGGTACGCGAATTACTCCCCAATGTTATTTCTGACCATCAGCGCGTGGCAATCGCCTACGCAGATTGTGGTACTTACGGTGCGCTTGACGCAGTCGTCGAGGAGTTCAATATTCCACGGCTCGCCGGCGCTCACTGCTACGACGTCTTTGCATCTCCAGAACGTATTTCTGAAATCATGGACGAAGAACCCGGCACTTACTACCTCACAGATTATCTCGTCCGTTCTTTTCACCGATCAGTGATCGTAGAACTTGGCTTAGACCGCTACCCAGAGCTGCGACCGGATTACTTTGCCCACTACCGCCGTGTGCTTTGGCTCGCCCAGCAACCTACGGACGAGCTCCGCGTGCTTGCGATGCAAGGAGCAGAGGTAATTGGCCTTCCACTAGAAATCGAAGTCGTCGGAACTATCGGCCTAGAACGTCAGTTAGCGCTACTGCTGCGCGCCACCAAATAACCGAAATAACCTAGGCGACCTAGGCGCTATTAGACGGAGCCGATCCCAGAGTGACAGTAAAGATCCGGCTGCCGCCAGAGTTTGGCAGGTCTACGGTGACCTTGATGGTGGCACCGGGATCATAAGAACGAATGCGCACGATCGCCTCGATATTGTCTTTCGTGTTCTTCCCATCGATCGCCCTAATCACACTGTTGACTGGAATGCCAGCCACCTCAGCCCCACCACCAGCCGTCAACGCGTAGATCTTCGCGCCAGCTCCCCCGTAACTTGTATCGAAGGAGACACCAAGAAGGGGCCGGGTTGATACTCCCGCCAAAGTGACCTTCGCTCCCACGATCTTTGCAGTTGCAATTATTTCGTTTGAAATCCGTTTGGCTTGATTGATCGGAATTGCAAAACCCAACCCAATACTTCCGGTGGAGGAAGTAGCGCTACCCAATGAAGCGATTGCGCTATTTACGCCAATGATGAGGCTTTGGGCGTTAACCAACGGACCACCTGAATTTCCTGGATTCACTGCGGCATCAGTTTGTAAGGCATTGATGTACGTCTCCGATCCCGTACCTCCGGTGGTGACCGGGCGATCGAGTGAGGAGATGATGCCGCTCGTGACCGTTCCGGATAAACCAAGAGGAGATCCGATTGCTACAACCTGTTCACCAATAACAACCTTTGAAGAATCCCCAAAGTTTGCAACGGGCAGATTTCCTTGATTGACCATCACAACCGCAAGATCGTAGGCAACATCAAAGCCAACAATTTGTCCCTCAAGTTCGGTGCCATCTTCTAGCTCAACAGTGACCTTTGTGGCACCTGAAATAACGTGGTTGTTCGTCAAAATAAATGTGGAAGTTGAACTGGTCTTGATAATGGAACCAGATCCAGTTGCGCTACCCGTTCGAGTAGTGATTGCAATACTGACCACCGAAGGTAGGAGAGCATTTGCAATCGAGGTCACGTTCAGTGAAGTACTCGAGTTGCTGCTACTTCCCGTGCTCCCTGCACTTCCCGAATTTCCCGCCACTCCTGCCACACCTTGCGCACCTGTTGCTCCGGCTGGACCAGATGCACCCGGTGCCCCATTTGCCCCCGCCGGACCTGCAGGGCCCGCAGCGCCTTGCGGTCCAGCAATATTCCATGTGAGCGCGCGAGTTCCCGTGGGGCACTTGCCACTTGTGGGAGCAATAGTGATGACTCGAGAGGTGTTATTCACACAGGCATTAATTGAATTCGTAGAAGAAATCGTGTTGGCAGCAAATGCGCCCCCACCCACGAGCAAGGCCCCTACCAGGAAGCCCGCACCGACTTTGGCGCCATTACCTGCACCTCTACTCAACATCCGGCGAAAGGCGCTCGGTGCACTCATCGAAGAGTCTGACACCGCTGGGTTTTCTGCGCTCACTGATTGCTCCTTCACTACGTCTGCTAACTCATTCAACTATCACAGTCATTATGCAAAGGCTGCCTGTGAGAATTCTGCGAGAGGTCTGGATTATTTGCCAAAATTAGCAGCGCTGAGCGCCCTTCGCCGTTCGAGCGCGAGGAGCTCGGCAATTTCTTCCCTTTCCGGCACTTCCGGAAGGGCGCCCGCTACCCGAGAAAGTAGGTGGTCTGCCAGTACAGGGTTTCGAGCAAGAGCGGGGCCATGGAGGTAGGTCGCCAAAATATTGCCCGCAACGAGTCCATCGACTCGTTCGTTGATGGCAATCGCCTCCCCACCATTTCCCCCGCCCACGAGAACTCGGCCGAGCGGACTGAGGCCACCCAGGTCAGTACGCCCACGATGGTTTTCAAATCCCGTCAGCGGCTCGGTAAAGAGGTCAGATTTCACAAGTACCTCGCCGACGATGCGATCACTTCCAGGTAGCGAAACGATCGGGACCAATCCAAGACCGGCGATAATCTCTCCACTCACTCCCGGGAAAGATTCACCAATAATTTGTAAGCCAGCACAGACCGCAAAGAGTTGCGCGCCGCGATCGAGTGCACCACCCAACACGCCCAACGAAGATCGCAGTGCCTCAACGCTAGCAATTTGCGCACGATCCTCACCTCCACCTAATAAGTAAATGTCTGCCGTAGTAGGCAAAGATTGATTATGCGGACTGAAGATAATTTCCGCAGCTATTCCCCGCACTCGCGCTCGATGTGCCAAGATGCGCGCATTCCCAATATCTCCATAGGTCCCAAGTAGCTCAGGGTGAATGACCACAATCTGCAAGGCACTCATCAACGCTTGCCCTTCACTCGGGTGGTGGCATCAATAAATGCGGTGTATGAGGTGAGCGCTTGTGCACGTGTGAACCCATCTCGGTGAATCTGTGTTGCCGCAATCGAAAGCGAATCAACGAGTGAATAACCGATGCCATCAACATGAACCCGATATGCCGCATCAAGCTTCCGATCCCCAGTAATGACGACATAACGCCCCTTCAAAGGCGTGAAATCTATATCCCAAAGCCAAGAAGTATCGAGACCATCGACGCCGCGAGCGTTTACCACCAAAATAACGGGCTCATCCGCGAGGGAGCTCAGCCCCTCTTGCCAACTAGACGGATTCTTGACCAACCGGAGGGCGATCTCAATTCCGCCTAAAAGTAGAGTCGAAATACGATCTCGTGGTGAAAACTTGGTGAGATCCTGCACTCCAAAATACTGTGCCACATAACCGGCAAGTGCATGATTGCGTTCAACTGCAGACATCTCCCCAAGCTCTACATCCGCAGGGACTTTGCCCAAGCCACATTTCTGACAAGCAAATTGCGCACCACGCCAATCGAGCATGGAGCCACAAGTAGGGCAACTTGCTGCATCAAGATGTGACCTTTTTCCAAAACCTATTCGCGTCATGGGGCCATGATCGCGTCCTACAGAAGCTAAGAACGGATCACTTGAGTCGATAACTACCGGCGTATCGGGGAACTTAGCAAGTGCTTCATGCCATCTTCGAGCGACAATGCGTACTTCTTGCGTTCGATGCAATTGATCTCGACTCAAATTAAGAAGAAGTACTAATTCGGGGAGTGTCGCTTCCATCATCGATGGGAGATAAAGCTCATCGACTTCGAAAATGAGGAGAGTACATTTCTTAGCGCCTACAAGCGAGGCGGCAATTCCGGTATTGAGATTTGCCCCGGTTCGATTACCACCCACTATAAATTTCTCGCTCAGCATGGCTGCGAGCATCGACGATGTTGAGGTCTTGCCATTTGTTCCGCTGACTAAAACGACCTTGCGACCTCGTGTCAATTCGCTAATAGCGCGAGGACGTAGCGCGAGCAACACCTTGCCGGAGAGAGTAGCCCCTTCTCCTTGGCGCAACACGCGACTTAGAAGCGAGATGGCACGTGCCACCATCAGCGCTATCGGGAGTGGAACCACCTTCGTAGCGTAATGGGCAACTATCTAGGACCGGGGCGCATACTGAAGGAGATAGTAAAATCTTCGCCAGAATCTACAATTTCGACAGTGAAATCAGCTTGCGTGCTCACGAAGCGCCAATCGCCACACTTACCGGTAGCACGATCAGCGGTGCGCACTCCGAAATCGGCAACTCCAGGCACCACGCGAACTTTTATTTGTCCGCCAGCGGAGACAACTTTGGCTCGGCCAGAGAGAGCTACTCCGTTGAACTTACAAGACGGAAATAATTTCAAGATGTTCTTGCTCTGCGGCTGGGTAGTGGAAGAACTCGCAGTCGACGGGGTCAAGGCACCACTTGCCTGGCTTGGTTGCACTGTCGGCGTCGGGCTCATAGCAGCCGGTTTAGCAGGCGAAGCATCGTCGCTCTCTAGCGCATGGCCATCCATTTCATCTAACTCAGCTGCTTCGCGCTTTGTGTAAAGGGCTGCAGAAGACATCCGAATAGCCCCACCGCTCTGAACCCGGAAAATCACTAGGTCTGCTCTAGTACCAGGGAAATTTCCCGCACCACGCGACGGTGACTGAATCGTAAATTGATACTTGAGAACATAAGGATTTGCAGGATCGATACAGAGCTTCTTATCCAGCAATGCAGAGGCTCGCGTGACTTCACGCCACTGCGTGCCATCTTTCATGGCGAGCACCGCACTTGAGCCGCTAGCCACACATTCAAAGAGGTAATTAGGAACTCCACGAATCCAACTCTGTGGCGCGGAATTGATAGAACTCCAGACAATTTTAGAGTTCGGTGAGGCGGTGTCGAATGCAAAAGCACCGGTTGGCAGGGCGAGTGAAATGGACATTGCGATTGCCATTAACATGGTCGTTCTTGCGCGTTTCATCATCATGAGGTGACCCCGGGAATCAAAATCTCTAATCTCAATCCACCCAGTGGGGAGGTGCCAAGCTTCAATTCACCCTGATGCAACGCGACCACTTGAGCCACGATGCTCAAGCCCAGACCGAAGCCTCCACCTTGCCGAGAGCGCGACTCCTCTAAGCGCCCAAATCGAGCTAAAGCTATTTCGCGCTGCTCTGGGGAGATTCCTGGGCCAGCGTCATCGACCACTAAATGAGCCATCGAGGAGCCATTCTCACCATCTAATGAAAGGCGGACTCGAACCGGTGAATCGGCCGGAGTATGGCGGCGGATATTTCCCATGATGTTTGCCAGGACTTGGCGGAGCAAGGATTCATCGCCACGGACGATGACATCTTCTTCGATCTGAAGTTCCACGTTTCTACTTACTTCTTGATCTTGCAGGTCTCGCGCAAAATCAGAAGTGGCCGAAGAGAGATCAACCAATTCTGCAGAGATGACCGGATGCTGATCAAGCCTTGAAAGGCGGAGCAAATCCGAAATCAGAGTATCCATACGGGCGCTCTCGGCGTTGAGTCGATCGATAGCGCGTGAACGTTGAACGGGATCAAGGTTTTCAGCATCTTTAAGTATCTCGCCATACCCTTTAATCACAGTAAGAGGCGTGCGTAATTCATGCGATGCATCGCCCAGGAATCGACGCATTCCTTGCTCAGATTCATCTTTAGCACGAAGCGAGGATCTCAAGGAAGCGATCATGACATTAAGTGCCGAAGCCAGGCGACCAAGTTCAGTCCCTGAATGGGCTTCAGGCACTTTCCGATCGAGCTCACCATCGGCAATAGCCGATGCGCTATCGATCATGGCATCGACCGTACGTAGTGCTCGGCGGGTACTAAACCAGACAAGTAAAGCCGAGAGAAAAATAATGAAAAGGGCACCCACCGTTGTCTTGATAACTAGTTGACGAAGATCACTGTTAAGAGATACCAATGGTGCTGCCGCCATGAGGGCAACACCGTCTCCAAGGGATCGTGATCTAATTCGATAGGGCACTTCGCCATCAACGTTGGTGAATTTGCTACCCGCATTGAGAATTTCGCTTTTATTCAAAGTGGGGAATGCATATGGGTTAGTAATGTCTCCTGCTCGGCGAACCACCGTGATCGATTGATCAGGCAACACCAAGCCGAGCGCGATGGCTACATTGAGGTCATCTGCCCGCGCTACAACCGATCCCTGAGCCCTGCGAGCGCCACCATCGCTAGCATTGAGAACTTGCGTCAGAGTGTTATCAATTTGAGTGAGTGAACTCTGCCTTGTTGCGGTCACGCTAAATACGCCAATACAAATCGACGCTAGGGCGATAAAGATCGATGAGATGAGAGTTAATCGAGTTCGTAATTTCACTGGTGGTCACTGGGCGCCTTTTTCAGCGGCAGCTTCTACCTCTCGCAACTGGAAGCCAACTCCGCGAACAGTTCGGATGAGTCCCAAACCTTGCGGATCTAGCTTCTTACGGAGATACGAGATGTAAGTGTCAACGACACTAGTTTCAGCTTCAAAATCGATATCCCAGACAGCTCTCAAGAGCTGGGCTTTGGTGAGCACGCGCTTCTGATTGAGCATCAAATACTCGAGGAGGCGAAATTCGGTCGGCGAGAGCGTAACGATCTCGCCCGCTTGGCGTACTTCGTGGCTCTCTGCGTGGAGCTCTAGGTTGCCACTTCGCAATACCTCTGGTTCTGGCTCCTCTTTACGTGTGCGTCGCAAGATAGCCTTCACTCGCAAGAGCAATTCTTCGAGACCGAATGGCTTGGTGATGTAATCATCAGCACCGAGCACAAATCCACGAGTGGTGTCTTCGCGCTCGTGTCGAGCAGTCAGGAAGAGTACTGGGGTGTCATCTCCCTTGGCACGAATGCGTTCTAAGACTTCAAATCCATTGAGCCCAGGCATGTTGACATCTAGCAAGATGACATCGGGAGCAATTTCGCGGAGGAGGCGGAGCGCCTCTTGACCATCGCGAGCGCGACGGGCGCGGTAGCCGCCGAGAGTCAGGGCATCGACAAGTAGATCTGCCACCCCGTCTTCATCATCAACTACGAGTATGAGCGGTGCGGTCGCACTCACTGCAGCCATGTCATCCTCCTTCTGCTCCCCCGATAGCTTCTCGAGTACTTAGCCTCGGGTACTTAGTACTGAGTACTGAGTACACCGTAAGGGCTCCCGAGGTGGGGATGGGGCTTTCGCCAGGGATCTCACCCCAGGCTCTGCGAAAACTCACAAGTTGAGCCCTACGCCTGATGAATCGGGGCTGACGCCTCAAGAATCTGGGCTGACGCCTCAAGAATCTGGGGTGACGCCTCAAGAATTGGCTCCCGCGCTTGGACTCGAACCAAGAACCTGCCGGTTAACAGCCGGCTGCTCTGCCAATTGAGCTACACGGGAAGGTCTGTGGAAGCCTACCCCAGCGTGGGGGTTGCACTGAAACTCACCGGAGAGGCAGACCATCGAGGCGGCGCTTCGTTTAGGCCGGCGCTCTCAGCCAGTCGACGGGCGAGCCCCTCGGCACCACGTCGACCTGCCTCGGAGATCTCTCCGGCCACTGATATACGGGTAAAAACCTCACCCTTAGCATCTCGCCTGAGGGCAACCAGGGTTCCCTCGGGGCCAGTGACTGAAAGAAGTATGGAGGCCATCACTCGCTCGCGAAGCGCTTGGGCAACTCTGCTTCGCTCACGTACCTTCGCCGTGCCGAAGGAGTATTGGCAACGTTCCCCAGTTGAAAGCAGGATAGCAATTCCTTCCTCATCAACAGTGAGATCATCAATCTCACTCCAAGGAATTTCACGCTCTTCAAGCAGTAGGGAATCGATCCTGACTTTTATTCCGACAACTTCGGCCAGTAACCGACTTCGCTCTACTCCCTTAGCCACGGTTAACCTCACCTAACGCAATGTCGCGAAGTTGCCGACGGACCGCTTCCATCTGGACCAGATCAGTAAAGAGTTGCTGGTAGCGATCCGCTTCTTCTAACGGATTTACTCGTTGCAGTTCGGACTTCTGCTCTTCGATTCGACGAGAGACGCCAACTTCTCTCAGTCGATAACTTAAACTCTCGCCGTATCGCGTACCCGAGGTATCTGAAGTGCGCATCGGTTCTACAGCTAACTCGGTCGCCAGCGAAGCGATCTCAATAGAATCGTCGTCGCCTACTCCTCTAATTGCTTCGACCGTTGCAGTGAGATCTTCCGCGCCTTCAACCTGATGCAAACGAATAAAGAGTGCCCGATAAATTTCGTGAGAGAAGTCATTGGCTTCAAGATCGCGCCAGCTTGGAGAGTTCTGCGGGGTTTGCAAAATAGTCTTTACAACCTCGCGCTCGAGGGATGCCACCGGATCTCCTGGATCTGGGCGTTGCAAGCGTTTTGGCGCTGGATTCTCCAGGGAAGAATCACTCGAGGCCGGATCGCTGGCATACTTTCGGCCCACTTTAGGAACGCTGGTAGCAACTGCAGCACGCACACTCTCGATTTCCATACCAAGCCACCCAGCAAGCAAACGTGTGTACTCAGGGCGGAGAGAGCGATCTCGGATCTGGGCTACTAGTGGTGCGGCAACTTTTAGCGCCTCCACTCGACCTTCAGCAGCAGTGAGGTTGTAGTTAGAGAGCGTTGATCGAATGGCGAATTCAAAGAGCGGAATCCGATTCGCGATAAGTTCGCGCACCGCGGCATCTCCGCGCTTCTGACGCAATTCGCAAGGGTCCAATCCTTCTTTCTCAATAGCCACAAAAGTTTGCGTGACGAATTTCTGGTCTTCGGTAAAGGCCCGCAGGGCAGCTTTTTGACCCGCAGCATCTCCGTCAAAGGTAAAGATCACTTCACCACGGAAGGCATCGTCGTCCATTAACAGGCGTCGAAGGGTGCGAATATGTTCTTCACCAAAGGCAGTGCCACAAGTAGCCACCGCAGTAGTGACTCCAGCGACATGGGCCGCCATCACGTCGGTATACCCCTCTACGACAACCGCCTGGCGAGTTTTAGCGATCTCTTTCTTCGCCATATCAAGACCATAGAGAACTTGATTCTTCTTATAGATAGGAGTCTCAGGGCTATTGAGGTATTTAGGTCCCGTATCACTTTCATCAGTAGAAAGTTTTCGAGCGCCGAATCCCACGATGTCTCCGGAGATATCCTTAATCGGCCACATCAGGCGATTGCGAAAACGATCGATGAGCCCGCGCTGACCTTCCTTCGCTAATCCACCATTGATGAGTTCATCATTAGTAAAACCTTTACCTTTGAGGAACTTAGTAAGTGCATCCCATTCATCAGGGGAATAACCGACCATAAAAGTTAGTGACGTCTGTTGATCGAACCCGCGCTCCGATAAGAAAGCTCGTCCAACTTGAGCAGGACCTGCCGCGTTAAGCGCATCTTGGTAAAACGTGGCTGCAAGTTTATGCGCCTCAATAAGCCGAGTACGTTGCCCACCGGTTGTTCCACTCGGGCGATCACCCTCTTCATAGCGCAATTCAAATCCAATGCGCTGCGCTAACCTCTCAACCGTTTCAGAGAATGCGAGGTGTTCAATCTTCATGACGAACGAGATAACGTCGCCACCAGTCTGACATCCGAAGCAGTGAAAGAAACCACGAGATGGAGTTACGTGAAATGACGGTGACTTTTCATCGTGGAAAGGACAAAGCCCTTTCTTCTGCCCACCACCGGCGTTCTTGAGCTGTACATAATCGCCCACAATTTCATCAATGGGGGCATGCTCGCGCACGTAAGCGACATCTTCATCACGGATACGTCCGGCCATCTTTACTCACCCCTTCCGGTGAGTCTGCCATGAAGGAGGCGCGCTCCGACATCGGTGAGCGAAGCAACTTGATCGATGACCACGCGGCGGCGCTCTGAATCACTCGTCGCAGCATCCCAGCTCAGATGAAAGGTGGGCTCTAATGCGCTGGGACCGCCGCTCCATAGTGCCTCAACGAGTTCGTGAATCAAAATTCTCTGCTCGGAGTAGCGAGCCTGAGCCACATCGCTTCGCATCACGTAGTGCGCCGCAATGGCTTTAAGGACAGCAACTTCAATTCGCTCTTCGCGTGGGACTTCTAGCGATGCGCCGAAGCGAATAAGTGATCCGCTCCCCCACTTAGCGCGCGTCTCACGTTCAGCAGCCAACGCAAAGCGTCCAATGAGTTGACTGGTGAGATCTTTGAGCGCAGCGTGATCGCGGTGTGAACCCGAAAAAGTTGATAGCCAATAAGGCAACGAAACTAGACGACTAAAAGCTGCTTCTAACTCATTTTCGTTTGAATCAGTGGCGTAGGACTCGAGCGCAACCTTTGCAACCGCTTGCTGCTCACTCCTATCTGAAAGTGCAGCCAGCGGAAAGCGTTCGGCTACAAGGGCATCTTCCAAATCGTGTACGGAATATGCAACGTCATCTGACCAATCCATGATTTGCGCCTCTATGGAACTCTCAGAGCCACTTCTTCCAGCACGCATCCAGTCAAAAATTGGGCGATCGTCGTCATAGACGCCAAACTTCTTAGAGTTTGTCTCACGTGTCCACGGATACTTCGATGCGCCATCGAGTGTGGCCCGCGAAAGATTAAGGCCGATGGAGGCTCCACTGCTATCTACGCTCTTGGCTTCAAGACGCGTAAGAATTCTAAAACTCTGTGCGTTGCCTTCAAATCCGCCACAATCAAGCGCAGCCTCCTCAAGAGCGACTTCACCGTTATGACCAAAGGGTGGGTGTCCAAGATCGTGCGCCAGGCAAGCGCTCTCCACGAGATCTGGGTCTGCGCCGAGCGCGGCACCTAATTCACGGCCTACCTGTCCGCATTCGAGTGAATGTGAGAGTCTCGTGCGCGCGAAGTCGCTCTCCCAGGGAACTTCTACTTGCGTCTTCGCTGCTAATCGGCGAAGAGCAGCTGAGTGCAAAATGCGAGCACGGTCACGGGCGAATTCACTACGGCCCGGACGTTTTGCTGGTTCTGCTAGGTAGCGTTCAGTATCAGCGCTGAGGTATTCACCAAAATAATTAGTGCTAGCCACCGGAGATCGCCTCATCTGCCGCAATAAATGGCATGGCATCACGATCGAGTAACCAATTCTCCGGAAGGCTCACTGCGCGCGTGGTGGTGGTACGCCCACGTGGACCCATCGCTATCGCAGTGGGGAACTCTTGATCACCTTCCAACTCGTCGATCATGGTGGCCATTTCCGCCAAAGTTGAGACTTCTGCTAGACCCACGCGCAAATGATTCTTCACCGAGAATCCTTTGAGGTACCA
>WLIL01000059.1 GCA_009702245.1 Actinomycetota bacterium | reverse complement strand
GGTGCAAATGTAGGAAATTCAAATGACGCGATCTCAGGGCTAATTCATCACCAGCGGCTTGGGCAAGTTGTAGTTGATGGAAAGTGAATGTGCTCCCAGGAATAACTACGTCTTGTTCGCGCTCTGTCGTAATTTGCAGGAACGAACCAATAAGTGGCCCACCTTTGTGAAATTGTCCGGTGCTATGGAGGAAACGAGGTCCCCACCCGAAAGTGGTCGGAGTCCCGCTGGCACGTTCAAGAAGTGTTCGCAAGATTTTAGCCCGTGAATCTTTTTGTCGATCAAGAAAGGCCATCACTCCGATATAGCCATGGCTTTGATTTAAGAAATTCTGTAAGGCTTGCTCTGCCGAACTTACTTCGCCGACAACTTCGATATTTCTATCGATATGACCGCGAGATGAAACGACTTTCGAATTAAGAATTGAATTCGCGCGTTCCTTTGCTTCAGCCACATTTGGTTGATCAAAGGCGTTTACTTGAAGGTATGCACAGAGCAGGGCGGTGGCCCATTCCCAGAGTAAGAAGTGCTCGCCAAGGCTAGCCGAAATTTCGATATCTCCAGGTTCGCCGTTAAGTGCGATGGCAAGCACGTTCGCTCGTCTGCTTCCAAGCGCGGGAACAACTATGGGTAGCAGGCCTTTGCCTTCTTTTCCAGTCGATTCAGCAAGAAGTTGTTCGATCCAATCACCCAAACCGTGTGGAGCAGCAATTTCTACAAACGGAGATTCTTCTGCGTGGCTTGCTAAGGCAGCTGCAAGTAACACAGCTGGCGAACCGGGTTGGGGAAAAATCAATGCCGCGCCTTGAGCGTCGTCGAGCAACTCTGAGACATCCACTCCTGCAAGAGCGCTCGGTAGTAAACCCGATGCTCCGAGGGCGCTGAATCGGCCTCCTACATACGGATCTGAATTGAGTAATCGATATCCAGCAGATTTTGCGTAAGCGGAGAGAGGCGATTCTGGATCGGTGATGATGACAAAGTGATCTGCGGGATTTAACCCTAAATGGCGTAGGCGTTCCTCAAGTACCGAGCGATGTACAAGCGTTTCGATAGTGGTACCGGATTTTGATGCGAGCACTATAACGCTGTGTGTTAAGTCCATGTCGAGAACGCGCGTTACATGGTGAGGATCTGTCGAGTCAAGAATTTCGATACTCATATGTTCAAATGCGCAGATCACCTCTGGTGCAAGTGAAGATCCACCCATCCCCGAGAGAATTACATTCTCTAGTTTCTTACTCCTTGCCCAAGCGGCCAGAGAATCGATGGCTGGTAAAAGAGTGCGCGAAGATTGAGGCAAGTCGAGCCAACCCAATCTTTCTCCGGCATCGGCTGAAGCGGCGTCACCCCAGAGGGAGTTATCTTTCACGGAAAGACGCAGGGCGAATAAATTCATCTCATCAACAATGCGTGAGGGGATCTCCTTGGTGCGTATTTTTATCATAGTTGGGCGGCAACTACGGCGATGAGATCGTTCCAAGATGCCTCAAACTTTGCGACGCCGTCTCGTTCAAGTTCGTTGAGGATCAAGGGAAGGTCTACCCCCAGTTGTGTGAGGGCGGTGAGGTGTGTGCGCGCTTCTTCAAAGCTCCCCGACAATGTGTTTCTGATAGGTGTTGCTATCTCACCCACGGCGAGCAGGGTTGCCTCAGGCATGGTGTTAACTGTGTGGGGGGCGACTAATTCGACGACATAACGCGTCCTGCTGTAAGCCGGGTTCTTTACGCCAGTTGAGGCCCAAAGCGGACGCTGAGGATGTGCGCCGTGCGCGGCGAGCCGGTCCCAGGCAGGCGAGTTTAAAGAGTTCTCGAATATTTCGTAAGCGATCTTAGCGTTGGCGATGGCAGCTACCCCTCGCAGGGCTAAAGCTTCTGCGGTGCCAATCTCCTCTAAGAGTGGATCGACTGCAGAATCTACTCGGGATATGAAGAACGAGGCGACCGAGTGGATGTGGTCGATTGGTATTTTCATATTTACCCGGGCTTGTAGGCCTTCGATGTAAGACTCGAGTACTTCTGAATAGCGTTCTGCAGAAAAAATAAGAGTGACATTTACGCTGATGCCGGCAGAGATTAGCGAAGTGATCGCAGGAAGCCCAGCGAGGGTAGCTGGCACCTTGATCAACAAGTTCGGACGATTAATCGAACTCCATAATTCATGAGCCTGTACAACCGTTTTCTCCGTATCGTGGGCCAGCCTCGGGTCTACCTCGATACTTACTCGTCCATCCTTACCTCCCGATGCTAAAAAAATTGGTTGCAAGATGTCACATGCATTTTGAACATCTTCAGAGGTGAGTGTTGTAATCACTTCTTCTGGGGTTTTGCCGCGGTGCCGAGCGATATCAGGTGAATACAAATTAGACTGCGTGATCGCCTGTTGGAATATTGATGGATTCGTGGTGACGCCTACCACCGAGTGGCTGGAGATCAGGCTCTTCAATGAAGATGGCGAATCGATAGTCAATCTTTCTCGAGAGAGATCGTCGAGCCAAATACTTGTGCCCTCAGCAGAGAGTGATTGCAGGGGATTCAAAGCAAGCTCTTGACCCTCGTTGCAATATTGGCAGCAGAGAAACCGAACTTTTCAAAGAGTTCGGGCGCACTCGCCGAAGCACCAAAATGTTCGAGTGAAACGCACGAGCCGTCATCTCCGACGTAACGATGCCAATTTTGTGCAACTCCAGCTTCCACACTGACGCGTACTCGCAGGTGTCGGGGGAGTACCGATTCGCGGTAAGCCTCTTCCTGTTCCTCAAACCACTCGAGACACGGGGCGCTGACCACGCGAACTGCAATGCCCTCTGCAGCAAGCAATTCTTGGGCTTCAAGTGCGAGGTGCACTTCAGATCCGGTAGCGATAATGATTCCTTGTGCGGGGGAAGCGCCCTCCGAGAGTACATACGCTCCACGGGCTGAATTACTGGCCGGAGCGCACGTGTTGCGATCAAAAACTGGAACGTTTTGGCGTGTAAGCAGAATCCCTGCGGGCTTGCGACGTCTCAGGATCTCTATCCAACAAATGGCTACTTCATTAGCATCCGCTGGTCTCACGACTGCCAAATTTGGAATAGCTCGCAGGGCGGCGGCGTGTTCGACAGGTTGGTGCGTCGGTCCGTCTTCCCCTAAACCGATTGAGTCATGGCTCCACACGTACGTAACGGGCAAATTCATGAGGGCGCTCAATCGCACAGACCCGCGCATGTAATCACTGAATACCAGGAATGTTCCAGCAAATGAACGAGTGAGACCATGCAATGCCATGCCGTTGAGAATGGCGCCCATTGCGTGTTCACGAATACCGAAGTGAATTAAGCGTCCGAATGGACTCGCGTTCTTCATGTGAGATGTCGCAGGCAAGAAGGAGAGTGATCCTTCGATTGTGGTGTTATTGCTGTCGGCGAGATCAGCCGATCCGCCCCAGATCTCTGGCATCACTGACGCCAAATATTGAATGACATCACCCGAAGCTTTGCGAGTGGAGAGATCTTTTCCGGCCGGGAAGTTGGGCGGATCCAATTGAGGCAATTGATGAGAAAGGATTCGCGTCAGTAATTCTGCGCGATCTGGATGAGTGGCGCTCCACTTATCAAAGTCTTGTTGCCATAACGCGTAAATTGCCGCGCCGCGCTCTTTCACATTCCGCGCGTGGTCGAGTACCTCCGCAGGCATAGCGAATGACTCTTCCGGGTTGAGGCCGAGAGCTACCTTCGTTGCGGCCACTTCTTCGGCGCCGAGAGCCGACCCATGTGATTTAGCCGTTCCGCGAGCATGGGGCGCAGGCCACGCGATCACAGTTTTGAGTCTGATCAGTGAAGGCGCCTTAGTGCTCGATTTTGCCTTTGCAATTGCAGAGTTAAGTGTTGCGAGATCAATATTGCCATCCGCTAATTGATCGACTTCGTAAACATCCCAACCGTACGAGCGATAACGTGCTGAGACGTCCTCGGTGAAGGCAACATGGGTATCTCCTTCAATGGAAATACGGTTGTCGTCATAGATCACTACTAGATTTGCAAGCTCTTGGGTTCCGGCGAGCGAGGAGGCTTCAGCGCTCACTCCTTCTTGGAGATCTCCGTCAGAACAGAGAACGTACACGTGGTGGTCGAAGAGTCCCTGCGAAAGGGGAGTTTCGGGTTCCAATAAACCGTGGGTGTAGCGAGCGGCCATCGCCATACCCACTCCATTTGCAAGGCCTTGTCCAAGTGGCCCTGTCGTGGTCTCGACACCAGCGGTGTGGCCAAACTCTGGATGGCCAGGGGTGAGCGCTCCCCACGTGCGAAAACTCTGTAAATCTGTCATCTCAACGCCATAGCCAGAGAGAAAGAGTTGGATGTACAGGGTGAGGCTTGAGTGTCCGCAGCTCAAGATGAAGCGATCGCGGCCGAGCCACGATGGATCCGCTGGGTTGTGCCGTAAATGTCTCTGGAAGAGCACGTAGGCGACTGGGGCGAGGGCCATCGCGGTGCCTGGGTGTCCGTTGCCTACCTTCTGCACTGCATCGGCGGCCAGCGCGCGTGCGTAAGCGATTGCTCGGTAGTCATTCTCGGTGAAATTGAGGGTGTCAGACACGAGACCACCCTATCCCGAGGGGCGTGGGGAATTACTGACTAGACTCGCCACCTATGAGGAGTGAAACTCTCAATGTGGGGGCAATGCGCGCGCCCCGTGGAGTCTTTGCTCGCTATCTCGCGCTCACGAAGCCGCGCATCATAGAACTTCTCCTGGTCACCACGGTACCGACGCTCTTTCTCGCTTCGAGGGGTTGGCCATCGCTCTCCATCACGATGATTACCTTGGTAGGTGGCACCTTTGCGGCTGCCAGTGCCAACTCCTATAACTCCATTATTGATAGGGATATCGATGCCCTAATGGAGCGCACCATGCACCGTCCGATGCCTCGTGGAGAGATCTCAGTCCGCGCAGCTATTACATTCGCGTCGGTGCTCGGGTTTATTTCAATACTTTTGCTCTGGGTGCTAGCAAATCCACTCACGGGAATCCTTGCGCTGGTGGCAATTCTGCTTTACGTCCTGGGGTACACCATAGTTTTGAAACGTCGCACGGCGGAGAATATTGTGTGGGGAGGCGCCGCCGGTTGCATGCCCGTCTTGATCGGTTGGGCAGCAGTCACTGATTCTCTCTCCCTTGTGCCAGTCGTACTTTTTCTTATTATCTTCTTCTGGACCCCTCCGCACTATTGGCCTTTGGCCATTAAGTACAAAGACGAATACGCCGCGGCTTCCGTTCCCATGTTGCCAGTTATCGCCACCATGCAAGATGTCGCAAAGCGCATAGTGATCTACTCCTGGATCATGGTGCTGGTTTCCCTCACGCTTATTCCTGTGGCGGAGATGAATTGGTTGTACTCAAGCAGCGCTGTTATCCTCGGCGTTGCATTTATTTATGAGTCACACGCGATTGTCAGCAGAGTAAAGCGTGGTGTTGATCCCAAGCCAATGCGTTTATTTCATGGATCCATCACGTACTTATCTTTACTATTTCTTGCAGTTGCGGCCGACGCATTGCTTTAATCGTTTACGATGCTCTCTTTTTCAAAACTATAAAAGAGGAAGTTGGCCGCACTCCACACGAGCCCTGATCCCAACAGGTGAATAGCGACTAAAGCCTCTGGCAATCCAGTGAAATACTGCAAGTATCCAATGAGGCCTTGGAGAAGGATCGCCCCTATGAAATAGAAGTAGGCTCGTGGTACCGGTCTTTTGGTTACTCGCAAGAGCAGCCATAGCGAGATGGTTCCTACAACTAATGCAATAACGACATCAGCGTGGAGGATGGCAAGCTTAGCCGCGTCAAAGGGATACCGTGGCGCTTGGTCGTCTCCAGCATGTGGCCCGCTACCTGTCACAAATGTACCGAGAATAAGCACGATGGCGGTGAGGCCGACGATGACGCGACTCAGCAGGAAGATCTCTCGCTTTACATTGATCGCAGCGTGATGTTCATCGATCTGATGTAAGGCACGGACTATGCCAGCGATCAAAATGGCCGATAGTAAGTAATGTCCAGCAACTGTTAATGGATTGAGATCGGTCAACACGGTGATGCCACCGAGGACAATTTGGGCGATTAATCCGCCGAGTTGAAACCACGCCAATTTACCGTGTCTCTTGTTGATACGAGCTGCGATGACAACATAAGCAACGTTCAGTACCAGCAAGATAGTGAGGAGGCGATTACCAAATTCGATCCAGCTGTGTACACCCTCGATTTGGCTCGGTTGCGGGCCAATGGATCCTTCGACACAGTCGGGCCATTCGGGGCAACCAAGTCCGGATTTTGTGAGCCGTACGGCGCCCCCGGTGAGCACGATACCTACCTGGAAGACGAGAAAGGTGCGCCAGGCAAGGCGCTCGTATACGGATAAGGATTCTTTGAGTTTCGCCTGGAAGACGCAAAAAGTGCGCCAAGCGCGTCGCTTGTATGCAGAGAACGTTTCCTTAAGTGGCACCCCTTAACAGTAATCCTCAGCACGCAGGTCGGCGATCCGTTTGCGGGGCTATGAGAATTAAGACACAATAGTGTTGTGAAAAACGCCGCCTCGATCCCCACCCCCACCACCACGGTGGAGGGGAGCAAGAATGAGGATGAATCGACCCGGGAATGGGTGGCGCGTTCGGTACTCGAAAATGGCCCCTCGACCGCAGTTGTCCTGGGCGAGAGGTTGGGGCTCACCCCCGCAGGCATTCGCCGCCACCTAGATACCTTGGTGGCTCAAGGCATCTTAGAAGCTCGCGAACCACGCCTGATTTCCCGTGGGCGAGGTCGCCCCGCAAAAGTCTTTGTGGTGACCGATGCCGGCCGGGCCCATTTTGCGCAGTCATACGACGATCTTGCTGCCGCCGCCTTGCGCTATTTGCGAACTCAAGGTGGAGTGGCGGCCTTAGAAGGTTTCGCACAGAGCCGGGCCACCGATTTGGAACGTCGCATCTCACTCGGCCATCTCAAAGTAGAAGATCGCCTTCCAGCTCTCGTCGAGGCGCTCTCAGCCGAAGGGTTTGCGGCCTCTGCTGCCTCTCTCGGCAATGGTGATCAACTCTGCCAACACCACTGTCCAGTAGCTCACGTCGCGGCTGAATTCCCAGAGATATGCGAAGCCGAAACGGCCGCACTCTCCAGAATTTTAGGTTCGCATGTACAGCGCTTAGCAACCATCGCACACGGCGATGGTGTCTGCACCACGTATATCCCAGCACCACTCACTATCCGCACACCATCAGAGATCAAGTAAACGAGAGGCACAACTGTGACTACTACCGCGCATCCAGAGCTCGACGGAATCGGAACTTACGAATTTGGTTGGTCAGATTCTGACAAGGCTGGTGCGAACGCGCGCCGTGGCATCAATGAAGAAGTCGTGCGCGATATCTCATCTAAGAAGAGTGAACCAGAGTGGATGCTGGACATGCGCCTCAAGGGTTTGAGGCTTTTTGAAAAGAAGCCCATGCCCACGTGGGGATCTGATCTGACTGGCATCTTCTTCGACACGATCAAGTATTTCGTTCGTTCCACCGAGAAACAGGCCACAACGTGGGAAGAACTTCCTGAAGAAATCAAAAACACTTACGACAGGCTCGGAATTCCAGAAGCCGAGAAGAAGCGTTTGGTTTCTGGAGTGGCTGCTCAATACGAGTCCGAGGTTGTGTACCACCAGATTAGAGAAGATCTTGAAGAGCAGGGCGTAATTTTCCTTGATACGGATACCGCACTCAAGACACATCCAGAAATTTTTAAAGAGTACTTTGGAACTGTAATCCCAGTGGGTGACAATAAGTTTGCCGCGCTTAACACTTCTGTTTGGTCTGGAGGCTCATTCATCTATGTGCCTAAGGGTGTGCACGTAGATATTCCATTGCAAGCCTATTTCCGGATTAATACAGAGAATATGGGTCAGTTTGAGCGCACCCTTATCATTGCCGACGAAGGCTCGTACGTGCATTACGTCGAGGGGTGCACTGCGCCGATCTACAGCTCAGACTCGCTACATTCTGCGGTGGTAGAGATCATCGTGAAGAAGGATGCTCGCGTGCGATACACGACGATCCAGAATTGGTCGAATAACGTTTATAACTTGGTGACCAAGCGCGCTATCTGCGAAGCGGGTGCCACCATGGAGTGGATTGATGGAAATATTGGCTCCAAGGTCACTATGAAGTACCCAGCGGTGTATCTCATGGGTCCTCATGCTAAGGGCGAGACATTGTCGATCGCATTCGCGGGCGAGGGTCAACATCAAGACGCCGGTGCCAAAATGGTGCACGCTGCGCCGTACACGTCATCGACCATCATTTCGAAATCTGTTGCTCGCGGTGGAGGTCGCACTTCATATCGAGGTTTGGTTCAAGTTCAAGAAGGTGCACATCATTCAAAGAGCACCGTAAAGTGTGATGCCCTCCTAGTAGACACCATCAGTCGTTCTGATACATATCCTTATGTAGACGTTCGCGAGGATGATGTTTCAATGGGTCATGAAGCTACTGTCTCAAAGGTAAGCGATGATCAGCTCTTCTATTTGATGTCTCGTGGCATGACCGAAGATGAAGCAATGGCCATGATCGTTCGCGGCTTTATCGAACCAATCGCTCGCGAACTCCCTATGGAGTACGCACTTGAACTCAATCGCTTGATTGAACTCCAAATGGAAGGCGCTGTCGGTTAATGAGCACAATTACCACACCAACCGGCAGGGAAGAGGCTTGGCGATTCACGCCTCTCAATCGCTTAGGTGGATTGCACGACGGAAGTGCGGCGAACACCGGGACATTGAGTTTTGTGATGTCCGGTGATGCAATAGGTGAGCATCAATCTTTGCCGGCAATCGATTCTCGAGTCCTTCCCAAGGATGAAACCACTGATGCGGTTGCACTACATGCGCGAGCAAGAGTTGAAAACGTAGATTTTATTGAGATCCCTTCCGAATCTTCGGGCATTGTTCGCATTGTGCGAAATGGTTTGGGTGGTTCTCTTTTTGCTCGCACACTCATCACCGTAGGGAAGCATTCAAAAGTATCCATAGTCATGGAGAATTTTGGTGATATCTCTCTAGCGGAGGAAGTCGAGCTGCGTATTGCTGATGAAGCTATCGTGCAGTTCATCTCCACTCAAGAGTGGTCACCCACCGCAGTGCATGTTGCCAGGCACCGATTTGAATTAGGTCGTAATGCCCTACTTGCTGCTACTCATTTCACGATGGGTGGTTCGGTAGTACGAATCTCTCCTCGAGTCGATTATTTGGCAAATGGTGGCAGCGCCGAGCTCAACGGGCTGTACTTCGCAAACACT
>WLIL01000058.1 GCA_009702245.1 Actinomycetota bacterium | reverse complement strand
GGATAAGGATCCAGACATCTTGCCCGCAGATTTTTCGTTACGCATAGAGGGATTAGTAAATCAAGAAATCACCCTAACGTTGGCCGACTTGCAAAAATTGCCGCGGACAAGACTTGTTCGAGATTTCCAATGTGTCACGGGATGGCGCGTGAAGAATGTTCCTTGGGAAGGTGTCTTGCTCCGAGATATATTGGGCGCTGCTGGTGTGCAGGGATCAGCTACCGCACTCAAGTTTTTATCTAGTGATGGTGCATACACCGAATCTCTCACCCTAGAACAAGGAATGCGCAAGGATGTGCTGGTCGTAGATGCTCTCTTCGATAAGGCAATTACTTCAAAGCATGGTGGACCCGTTCGACTCTTTGTAGGCCCTATGTATGGTTATAAATCTCTTAAATGGTTATCTGCAATCGAAGTAACAAAGGAAGTAGAGCCCGGTTATTGGGAAGTCCGCGGATATGACGTTGATGCGTGGGTGGGAAAATCTAACGGTAGAAGCGATGTACCCACCTAATTAAGGCTTACTTAACGCATCCTGCTTTGTATTCGGCGCCGGCATCATCTACCAAGCTCTTGAGTAGCGGAAGAGTTACTGCCTTCATCCCCTTAACCGCTGCTCGAAGATTATCTAATTGTGGTGAGGGGCTTTCGTTAAGTGAAGGCTCATTGAGTTTGGCTTCGAGATCGTTGAGTTGTTTGACGGCAAGGTCGTAGCCAGCGAGTGATTCGTTATAGGAAGATTTAATGCTGGCACAGCGAGCGGCCGCAAGGAGTGGGCTGGATCGAGTCCAGGTGAGTTTCTTAGTCTTCGCATTCTTCGTGCAGGTGTAAGCAATGGTGGCGATCTTGGTCTTGGTATTAACTTTCGCGCAGGTGCCGCCAGGGAGCGCGATTGCTGCTTGGGCGATGCTCGGCAGGCTAGCGGAGGCAATCAAGACGAGAAGGCCAGAGGCCAAGACTTTCGTGATACCTGTACGCATCAGAACCCTTCCGAATATTTGAATATGGCAGGAGCCTAATCGGCGAGCCGCTGAGATTGCGGGCTGGCTTGCCGGAGAAGAGTGCTAAATCTCTGTGAAAGTGTCCCCGACGCGAATTGAACGCGTGGCCTACCGCTTAGGAGGCGGTCGCTCTATCCGACTGAGCTACGGGGACCTGGGAAAAGTCTAGAGCCATCGAACCTGGCCTCTATTCTGTACAGGTGACTAAGCGAACGATCGACGAGTCCGAACGTGCTCTCAACGCAACCTTGGGTGGCTTGGGTCTGGATTTTGAAGCGATGCGCGCGGTGAGCAATATTTACTTGGCAGCAAATGCCGTGCGCAATCGGGTGGAGTCAGCAGTCTTGAAAGACGTGGATCTCACCTGGACTGCCTTCGTGGTGCTCTGGGTGACCTGGATTTGGGAAGAGATGGAAGCCACCGCGCTCGCTGCCGAGGTGCGTATCTCCAAAGGCACGCTCAGTGGAGTGCTCAACACGCTGGATGCGCGAGGACTTATCCTTCGAAGTTCGAGAAATGAAGATAAGCGCAAGGTAGTCGTCTCCCTTTCGCCAGCAGGGAAGCGCATGATGAAAAAGATCTTTCCCAAGTTCAATGCAGAAGAGACGTTAATGCTTGAGGCTCTCTCACCCAAAGAGGTGAGCGCACTGGCATCTTCACTACATAATGTGGTGAAGAAAATACAGAGTCTTTAGTGATCTACGGTGAAGCGTTTAAATGCCTTAGGCGCCCACCAGTTTTTCTCTCCGAAAAGGCGCATCAACGCGGGTACGAGTAGTGCCCGAATGATGGTGGCATCGAGAAGAATCGCAAAGGCCACACCGAATCCAAGTATTTTGATTGATGTCACTCCACTTAATATAAATGAGGCGAAGATGATGGCTAGTAAAGCAGCTGCTGCAGTAATGATGCGTGCTGAACGTTGAAGTCCGATTGCGACGGAGTCAACGGTGCCTTTCCCAGCGTCGTGTTCTTCCTTGATACGTGAAAGTAGGAAAAGCTCATAATCCATAGAGAGCCCAAATGTTGTTACTGCAACGAGAACCAACATCGATGTATCCAGAGTCCCCGTATTGGTGAAGGAACCAACGAGCCAATTTAGGTGGCCATCTACGAAAATCCACTTCATCACGCCTATCGTGGCGCCTAGTGAAATGAAGTTAAGCGCGATCGCCTTGAAGGGGAGGATTATTGAGCCAGTAAACATAAAGAGCAGAAGTAGGACTGCGATTACGATCCACAATACTACGATCGGCAACTTGTTCTTGATGCCCCCTTGAGAATCTGCATAATCGGCAGCGACGCCTCCGATGAGAGTTCCATTTGGCGCCGGAATTTCTCGTAGTTTCAGAATTTGGTTCTCACCCGCTGGAGTTCGGGGCGCTATGTCGCTCACAGCTTGTACTTGGATGTAATCCTTAGTCTCTGCTCCGGGGATCATGGCAACGATGTGCTCTTGCTGTGCAATTTCAGACTTATACGTCTCAATTTCATAGGAGCCACTCGCGCTCACTGGAATGAGGAATTGGATGGGGTTTGCAATCGCTCCAGCGAAACGATCTTGCTGGAGCTGAGCTGCTATTGCCGCTTTATTTGAAGCGGGTAGCACTCGCTCGTCGACCTGCGAAAAGAGCACACCTTTGAGCGGAAGGATGAGAACTCCAAGGAAAAGCAGCGCAACGAATGCCACTCGTACCGGACGGTGCATGACCACGCGTGCGATGCGAGACCAGCCGCCATCTTCTTTCGGGGTGATAGAGCTCCTTCGCACGACTCCTTTATCAACTTTGTGGCCGAGTATTGCCAACATGGCCGGAAGCGGTATGAGTGCTGCGACAATGGCCATGAAAACAACGGCGAGAGAGGCGTAAGCAAAAGATTTGAGAAAGTATTGTGGGAAGAGAACGAGAGACCCCAAAGTAACTGCGACCGTAAGGCCAGAGAAAAAGATTGTGCGCCCCGCGGTGGTGACAGTTCGGACTACTGCCTCTTCGACATTCTTTCCGGCATGCAATTCTTCGCGGAAACGATTAACCATGAGGAGTGCGTAATCGATTCCAAGACCTAGCCCCAATCCGGTAATCAGGTTTAGTGCAAAAATACTGACGTCCGCGAAGAGGCTGATAAGCCACACGCCAAAGAATGCACCTATGATCGCGAAGAGCCCCACGAGTAAGGGCATTCCCGAAGCAACAAGTGATCCAAATACCAAGATTAGTAAAATAAAAGTAATTGGTATCGCGATGGATTCAGATTTGGCAAGGTCGCTCTTAATCAAATCATTTACTGAACTAGAGAAAACCCCAAACCCCGTTGCGTATACGCGCAGGTTGCCTTCATCACCGTCGAACTCGTTTTGTAGCACCCGCGATGTCGCCCCGATCGAGGCTTCATCAGAGTTACTGAGGAAGACAAATATGTATCCAGCTTTCCCATCTTTGCTAAGAAACTCTTTACGATTTCCTGCAGACCAGTACGAGACGGTGCGATCAACGCCAGGTTGTGCGGCAACCTTCTTCTCCAAAGCAAGTGCCTCCGAGCTATTTGACGCGGCGTCGCCCTTCTTGGAATCAACGATCAGCACGACAGAGGCTGCTTCGATCTTGAAATCCTCTTGCAAAATTGTCCAGACGCGAGCAGATTCACTTCCAGGGTCTGAGTAGCCACCGGATTGCATACGGCTAAAGAGGAGAGTGCCGATACTTCCAAGCACCACAAGCGCGATGAGCGAAAGGGCGAGGGCGGCCTTACGCCGGCGGATGAGGAAGTGGGCTAAACGCTCAAACATGGTGCTCCTGGGAGTCTGGGTAGTCGGTATCTTTACACTGTATAGATATTTTGCCGGGTGAATTGAACAGTGTCAAGTTTTGCTGGATACTGGAGATATGAGCAAACCCGGCTATCACCATGGCGACCTGGAGAGCGCTCTGCTCCAAGGAGCCGTAAATCGTGTGCGGCTGGTGGGAGCGGAGAAGGTCTCATTGCGCGCAATTGCTGGAGACCTCGGCGTGAGTCCGAGTGCGGCCTATCATCACTTCCCCGATAAGGATGCGCTCCTCACTGCAGCCGGCTTTGCGGCGATAGACAAGTTGGCAGATCAACAAGAGTTGGCGCTCTCCATGATTTCTGTGATCGGTGTAGATGGTGCGTTGGCGCGCTTTCGAGCGTTGGGTCGATCATATGTTGATTTTGCGTTAAACGAACCGCACCTTTTTCGTCTGGCCTTTGGTGGACATTGCGTGATTCCGGATGGCACCGATAGTGAAGCACCGACACGGGCGTGGACCATTTTAACGGCAGCGCTTGATGAATTAGTAAATGAAGGATTACTTAAATTTGAGTTTCGCCAGAAGAGCGAAATACTCGTGTGGTCTGCAGTTCACGGTGTAGCCACCCTTATTCTTGAGGGTAAATTGCCTCCAGAAGCAGCTGATGACTTATTTGACTCCTTGGCGCAAATGTTGGGATTAGGCAATGAGTGAAAATATTCCGGAAAAATCAAAAGATGACGAAGATCTTGGATGGAATGAAAAAGATCATGATCGTGATGAAGAATTACGAAGAGATGTCCCTCCGCATCACGGTGGTTAAGTTCGGCTAAATTGTTCTTTTAAAATGCGTTTAGTTAACTTGCAGAGGGCGCGGCAGTTGAAGTACTTGGCGTGGAACTCGAAGTTGTGGCAGGTGAAGAGGTAGAACCCTCCGACTTAGAAGTCGTTGCCGAAGTCGTACTTGAAGTTGATGCCGCCGCGGACGTAGAACTCTTCCCATCAGTCCGGGAATCGGTCCGATAGAAGCCACTACCTTTGAAAACTATTCCTACAGATGAATAGAGCTTACGAAGCCCGCCGCCGCATTCGGGGCACTCGGTGAGGGCATCCTCCGAGAAGGATTGCACAATCTCGAAGGAGTGCTCGCAACTTGTGCAGGCATATGGGTAGGTTGGCATGGGAATAATCTTACGGTGGTGAGAAGATGAGTACATGTTGAGGCGAGCCGGAGTCATTACGAGCGTGAGCGTGCTCCTCCTTATGCTGGGAGCGGGCAGCGCCAGTGCGCTAGCGCTAGTGGCTATCGCCCCCTCGTCAGGTGCGGTCGTTACCCACTCGCCTACTCAAGTGGTGCTCACATTTGATGGCGCGTTGGGTGAGCAAGGAAACGCCATCACCGTTACTGATGCAAGCGGTAAGCGCATTGATGACGGGTCACTTGAAATAAGTGGAGCAAAAGCTTTGGTAGGAATCACGACTCTCACGAGCACGGGCGTGATGACTGTCGACTTTCAAGTTGTCGGAGTGGACGGGGTCTCATTGGAAGGGAGCAGCAACTTTAAGGTTGCAGAATCTGCGCTCGCCACACCATCTGCAACCGCGAGTGCCACCCCCACGCCAGTTGATACTTTGCCGCCCTTGGAAACAAGCACCGCAACTAATTCCTTTTGGAGTAACTTGAAGAGCGGTGGCAGTGGAATTCTTCTCGGAGTTCTCTTGCTGACTGTTCTGCTCTCGCGCCTCGCGCGACGCAAGCGTCGGTAAAATGTTTGCTCTTAACAAATTACTTCCTGTCGGTGCCTTGGGTTTTGTGGCGCTCGCATTTGCACTCGTGTTGGGTGGCGGAGCGCCAGCCGCGAGCACACCAGGATTACCAGATGCAGGAGCAGTAGTTGGTTGGCTCGTACCAATGCTCAGTTTTGTGTTACTGGTTATTCAAATTCTCTTAGTTGCAATTTCACTATCTGGAGCACTCTACTTTCAAGACGAGAAAGGTGCGTTGTCGCAAAAAGCTCTCAATATTTTTCGATTACTCCCCGCTCTCTTTATTACTTGGTTTGCGTTCATAATTTTTTCAATAGTTGTGCGCTTTTCATACGAAGTTGGAATTCCACTTTCTTCCGCGCTCGATTGGTATTCACTACAGTCCTATCTCACCCAAACTTCCCAAGGCACCGGTATTAGATGGCAATTGGGAATTGCTTCCGCCCTCTTGGTCTTTTCGCTCGTCACTCGGAGGCAACGAGGAGCGTTTGGATTACTCCTACTTTCACTGCTGCTCTTTGTGCCTCCGCTGCTCAACGCCCACGCTGCTGGGGCTGGAAACCATATGTTGGCAATAGGAACGATCCTCATTCATGTGGTTTCGCTAGTAATTTGGATTGCTGGGTTACTGGCTCTCTGGTTAATGGCGCGCACTTCGGAGATCAGCAACGATGCGATCCAGCGCTTCAGCGGGCTAGCTCTCTGGTGCGCCATTGGAGTGGGAGTTAGCGGCGTACTCAATGGCTGGATCCGAGTGGGTAATTTCTCTGGTCTGTTAACTGGGTACGGTGGGCTACTCATAGCAAAAGCGCTGGCTTTCTTCGTGTTGATTCGAATTGGCTATTTACAACGCGAAAGGGTTGTAAAGAAGTGGAATGAGTCACCGAAAAAAATGTTCTTGCGGCTCTCCCTCGTCGAATTTCTTGTAATGAGTGCGACCGTAGGCATCGCAGTCGCGCTGGCGCATACTCCCACACCCATCAGAACAAACTCTGGATCCATTACGCAGGCAGAAGCTGTTACAGGTGTTCCATTACCGGCAGCTCCGACCCTCTCGCGAGTGCTGCTGAGTTATCAGCCAGATGCACTCGTGCTCGCCTTCCTTATTGTGGCGGTTGCTCTTTACGTCATAGGTGTGCGCACGCTCGTCAAGCGAGGAGATAAGTGGCCGGTAGGTCGAACGATCTCTTTTGCAGTATCTATAGCTTTGTTGGACTTTGCTACTAGTGGCGGTCTCGGTCTCTACGGCAGGTTTTCTTTCGCGTATCACATGATCTCGCACATGGTGTTAGCGACGTTGGTGCCGATTGGAATTGTCTTAAGTGCCCCCATGACTTTGGCTTTACGTGCGTTGCCCTCTCATCAGCATGAGCGAGGAGTTCGCGGGATCATCATGGCGGTACTGCATTCACGAGTAACGGCGTTCTATACCAATCCTGTGGTTGCCCTTGTGCTTTTTGATGGATCACTCTTCGTGCTCTACTTCACCAGAATCTTTGGTGATCTCATGACCTCCCATATTGGCCATTGGATCATGGAGTTTCACTTCTTAGCAGTCGGTATTCTCTTTTTCTACATAGTGGTGGGTGTAGATCCGGCGCCACGTAAAGTTCCTCATATTGTCCGCGTAACACTAATCCTGATAGCCATGAGCCTCCATGCTTTCTTCTCAGTTGCTCTCATGTCAACGAATTCATTACTCGATAGCGGGTACTTCGGAAGTTTGGAAAGGCCATGGGCGCTCGATTTACTTGCCGATCAACACTTAGGTGGATCAATTGGTTGGGCAATGGGAGAGATTCCCATTATTGCCGCTCTGATCGCAACATTTATCCAATGGGTAAAAGATGATTCTCGCGAATCAAAACGAATTGATCGTGCGGCCGATCGCGCTGAAGCATCAGGAAGTGAAGATGAGCACTCGCGTTATAACGCATATCTTGCAAAGCTAGCTAAACGGGATGAGCAACTTAAGGAATACGAATAAGTTTAGTGGGCGTCGCAATTGCGTCGACGCGCTCATCATGCTCATCTTCAAAAAGGTGAGTCGTTGAGAATTCTTCATCGTGGAGAAGCATGACTCTCCATGGGCCATCGCCGGCCAACTTAAAAGCCCGGTCGTAGCAGCCACCTCCTTGTCCAAGTCGTGCGCCTCGAGCATCTCCACCTAGTCCTGGAGTGATGATCACGTTTACTTCGCGGATCGCTGCAATGCCAAGGCGAGGTCCGCTGGGTTCCCAGAGACCCTTCTTAGAAACGAGTTCTTCTCCATTCCACTCCGCCCAATCGAGATTCCAATCGGCAAGAACAATGGGTAAGAGAATGCGAACTTCGCCCTTGAGAAAGTTGAGGAGCTCATGCGTATCTGGTTCGTGTGGGAGTGACCAATAGGCAGCGATTGTTGTTGCACTCTTCACCTCGGGAGCAGAGAGCAAGAGCGCAGCCGGGCGGGATTCCAATATGGGCAGACCGGCGCGCACTTCGCGAGCGCGCGTGCGAGCTTCTTGCTTGCTCGTCTTTCGCGGGCTGAAATGAGTTGCCACTCGGTCCCCTTCGTCGGTGAGGTACTAGAGTAATCACATGATTTCTAAGGCGGTAATTCCGGCCGCGGGTCTGGGCACGCGCTTCCTCCCGGCGACCAAAGCCACCCCTAAAGAGATGTTGCCCGTGGTGGATAAGCCAGCCATTCAATACGTCGTCGAAGAGGCAGTTGCTGCGGGCTTGCGGGACGTTCTCATGGTCACTGGGCGGAATAAGCGTGCTCTCGAGGATCACTTCGATAAGAATGCTGAACTTGAAGATCTCCTAGAGAAGAGCGGTCGCCAAGATTTGTTGGCGGCAATTCGCCACTCGAGCGAACTTGCAAATATGCATTATGTCCGCCAAGGCGATCCACGCGGTTTGGGTGATGCGGTGCTGACTGCTGCTGACCACGTAGGGAACGAAGCTTTTGCAGTGCTCCTTGGAGATGACTTGATTGATAGCCGTGACCCAATACTTCCGCGGATGATTGAAGTGCATGAACGTTTTGGCGGTTCTGTGATAGCCCTCATGGAAGTGCCCAATTCAGAAATTTCGCGTTACGGTGCGGCCGCAATTTCTCACACCGATGACGCCGATGTAGTGCGTGTCATTGATTTGGTAGAGAAGCCCAGCGCCCAAGAGGCTCCCAGTAATTTTGCAGTTCTTGGTCGCTACCTTCTTGCCCCAGAAATATTTGAGGCTTTGCGAAATACAAAACCAGGTCGTGGTGGCGAAGTTCAACTCACCGATGCGATTCAAGTCTTGGCGAAGCGTGCAGATAATGGTGGTCCAGTTCACGGAGTAATTTTCCGCGGACGTCGCTATGACACGGGCGAAAAGCTGAGCTATTTACAATCTGTTGTTCGGATGGCGTGTGAACAGAGCGACTTAGGGCCCGAATTTACTGAATGGCTAAAGAAATACATCTCCGGGAACGCGGTCAGCAAATAAATGTCGCAACCGTTAAAGAGTGTGGACCGACACCTTCAAGATATTTTGGCGCTTGCAAAGCCGCTTGAACCATTTGCCATGCCACTTTTGGAATCTCATGGCACTACCCTGGCGGTCGATATCCGCTCATCAGTTGCTCTGCCCCCTTGGGACAACTCGGCAATGGATGGTTTTGCGGTACGGGCTGCCGAAATATTTCCTGATCGCCCGATGGAGTTGGCCGGTGAGGTGGCGGCTGGCAACAGTGAAACGGCGGTATTACCTCTCGGTAAGGTGTTGCGAATAATGACCGGTGCGCCGATACCGGAAGGATGCGACGCAGTTATTCCAGTCGAATGGTCTCGCGAAGAAGATGGCGTAATTTTCTTCGATAAGTCGCCAGCCTATGGCGC
>WLIL01000057.1 GCA_009702245.1 Actinomycetota bacterium | reverse complement strand
GAACCCTGATTCTGCTAGAGCACACCCCTAAGTTGGATCACCTTGATCCAAGCCGCATCTACACAGGTCGCGACTTGGCATTTGAGAACTCCTTCTTTATCCGCACCCTGGTTGCCTACAACCCAGTTCCCGGTGCTGCCGGAGCGGGCTTGGTCGCTGACCTTGCCACTAACACTGGTGTCCCAAGTAACGAAGCCAAGACCTGGAAGTTCACGCTTCGCCCAGGTACCACCTTCGAAGATGGTGCCAAGATCACTTGTGCAGATGTGAAGTACGGCGTCTCTCGCGTCTTCGCAACTGACATCATCACCGATGGTCCTGCCTACCTTCAACAGTGGCTTGATCTCGGCAAGGTGGAGTACAAGGGTCCATACGCCAAGGACACTGCTGGACAGGCTGCTTTTGATAAGGCTGTTACCTGCTCTGCAGATAACCGCACTATCACCTTCAACCTCAACAAGTCAGTTGCTGACTTTAACTACCTCGGCACTTATGGAGTTATCTCTCCAGTGCAAGCAAAGCTCGATAAGGGCGATGCATACGACCTTCGCCCACAGGCAACAGGTCCATACAAGATTGCCGAAAACACTACGAACCAACTCAAGCTCGTTCGTAACGCAAAGTGGAGCAAGGCATCTGACTCGATTCGCACCCCTTATCCAGACGAAGTTATTATGAAGTTCGGTCTTGATGAGCAAGTGATCGACCAGGTCTTCTTGAATGACTCAATGTGGAATGCTGTTAACTTTGGTGGACCACTGCCTGCTAACAAGGATGAGTTCTTCCAGAGTGACAAGTTCAAGGATCGTCGTATCAACACCAGCGATCCTTACTCTCGTTACCTTGCGTTCAACGTGAAGAAGATGCCATGCCTTGAAATCCGTCAAGCCATGTACCTTTCGCGTAACTCAAAGGCAATCCTCGACTATGCAGGTGGCACCTTCTTTGGTGGCACTTACTCAACTGGTTCCATTAGCCCACTTCTTGGTCTCGATTACTCGCCTACAAAGGTCGTCGGTCCAGGAAGCCCTGACTTCGTTGCCACTGGTAACGTCGAAAAGGCTCAAGCGCTGATGGACAAGGCTAAGACCTCGTGCCCAGCTGATCACAAGCATGCAACTGTTGATGGTCTCGTGATTGACGTCTCGCAGAGTTCGACTCTCCAGGACACCATTCCAATCAACACTGCCGCTTGGGCACGCGTGGGCATCAAGGTCACGTACAACATCATCAAGAGTGGTTACTACTCAACGGTGTTGAACCCTGCTAAGCAGAATGATCTCTCCAACTCCGGTTGGGGTGCTGACTGGGCAAACGCATCGACCGTTATTCCTGAGCTCTTCACTCTTGAGGGTGGTTTTAACCTCTCTCAGAATGGTGATGATCCTGCTTACAAGGAATTCAAGGCTGCAGTTGATGTAGCTATGAAGACTACGGATCGTGCAAAGCAAGCCGCAATGTGGAAGGCACTTGACGTAAAGGCAATGGAGCGTATGTGGATCCTGCCTACTAACTACGGCAAGAGCCAATACATCTGGGGCAAGGGAGTCGGTGGCGCCTTCTTCTGGCAGCCACAGGGCACCCTCGCTTGGGGCAAGCTCTACATCAAGTAAGTCGTGAGAAGTGATTCCTCGGGGCGCTCACGCGCCCCGAGGAATCACCACGTCGAATTCATGTTCATATTTAATTTAATGCGAGGTCATGATGATTAATTACATATCGCGCCGCTTGCTATACGCGGCCGTCATCTTGCTGCTCGTGAGCATGGCCGTCTATGCAATTTTTCAATTCCTTCCTTTTGATCCTGCTGCCCTCACTTGCGGTAAGAATTGCCGCCCTAATTTGATTGCAGCTAATCGCGTACGACTCGGTTTCGATAAGCCCCTCTGGGAGCAGTACTGGCTCTTTCTCTCTGGAATATTTGTCGGACGCGATTATGGAGTGGGTTCGGCTGCCTTTTCCTGCTCAGCACCCAGCCTCGGTTACTCTTTCCGCCAGAATGCCTGCGTGACTGACTTAATCAAGCAAGCGCTTCCAGTCACCCTTTCACTCGCCATCGGCGCTCTTATTCTTTGGCTGATTGTCGGCATCGGGCTAGGCATTCTCGCTGCCCGCTTCAAGGATTCACCGATCGATACTGGCTCCACCATCTTTGTACTTATCGGTACCAGTCTTCCCACGTTCGTGACCGGCTTGCTTCTTCTCATTTACTTAACCCTGAAGAACAACATCATCCCGCTCAACTTTGACGCCTACGTCTCTGTCTTTGATAATCCATCTAAGTTCTTTATGTATTTCCTACTTCCATGGATCACTCTTGCATTTGCCTTTTCGGCTATCTACACCCGATACACCCGCTCTGCAGTTATCGAAACGAGCGGTGAAGATTACATTCGCACTGCGTGGGCGAAGGGCCTTAAATCCAGCGTTGTGTTACGAAAGCACACTTTGCGTGCTGCACTGGCTCCGCTGACCACTCTGGCTGGCCTTGACTTTGCTGGTTTGCTTGGTGGCGCCATCCTGACTGAGACGATTTTCAATCTTCCAGGTCTTGGTCGTATGTCACTGAAAGCGGTCAATGACTTCGACCTGCCTGTAGTGCTTGCCACCACCCTTCTTGCGGCAACAATTGTGGTCATCATGAATTTGATCGTTGATCTTTTATACGCGGTGCTTGATCCTCGGGTGCGTGTCGGATGACCCGCCTACTGGATATCAATGATCTGCACGTCACCTTCCCTACTGAAGATGGCAATGTAAAAGCTGTCGACGGACTTAGTTTGACACTCGATGCTGGCGAGACGGTCGCCATTGTGGGCGAATCTGGTTCCGGAAAAACGGTTACTAGCCTTTCAGTGCTTGGTTTGCACAATAAGAAGCGGACTCGCCTCACTGGAGAGATCCTCGTGCATAGTGAGCGTGGCGTGGTCGATGTGGTCTCTTGCGATGACGAAGAGTTGCGAAAGCTGCGAGGCAGTGCGGTGGCCATGATCTTCCAGGACCCCATGTCATCGCTTCATCCTTACTACTCGATCGGTAATCAACTCTCAGAGGCATACCGCGTTGTCACGAAGGCTTCGAAGAAAGATGCCTTGAAGCGCTGCGTTGAGATGCTCGATCTAGTGGGCATCCCAGAGCCACAAAAGCGCGTGAAGGAGTATCCGCACCAATTCTCCGGCGGTATGCGCCAGCGCGTAATGATTGCCATGGCCATCATCAACAACCCACGTATTCTTATTGCAGATGAACCCACTACGGCTCTCGACGTGACAGTGCAGGCGCAGATCCTCTCACTGCTCAAGGAGTTGCAACGCGAATTCAATATGGGAATTCTTTTGATTACACATGACCTCGGAGTTGTTGCTGAAGTGGCCGATCGGGTTAACGTAATGTACGCCGGCAAGGTTGTTGAGCGCGGAACTGTGGACGATATCTATTACCGTCCCCTCGCGCCGTACACCATGGGCCTGCTCTCATCGATCCCCAGTGTTTATGGCAAGGGAACTGGTCGCCTCTCTGCGATCCCAGGACAGCCACCGTCACTTATCTCGTTGCCAGAAGGTTGCTCCTTTGCATCGCGTTGCTCGTTTCCCTCACAAGTAGTCGGCGCTAGTTGCGCCACCGACGCACCCCATCTCAGTGAGGATGAACCGGGCCACTTCGCACGGTGTCACCTCGCTCTAGCTGATCGACGTACGGCGGGCGCAAAGTTCGCAGCAAAGGGTGGGACCGCATGACCCCGATTGTGAAAGTCGAGAATCTCACAAAGCATTTCCCGATCAAAAAGAATGCTCTGGCTCGCCGCAAAGCCGGAAACGTGAAGGCGGTCGACGGCATTTCATTCGAGATTGCCCCTGGTGAGACGCTCGGCATGGTGGGTGAATCAGGTTGCGGTAAGACCACCGCTGGCCGCACCATCATCAAGCTTTACGAACCTACGGGTGGAAAAATCTACTTCGAAGGCGAAGATATTACTGAAATTTCACCGTCTGCAATGCGCTCATACCGCTCAAAAATGCAAATCATCTTCCAGGACCCGTTCGCTTCTCTTAACCCACGCCACACGATTGGTCGTATTATCGCGGCACCGTTTGAGATTCAAAACATCACCCCCGAAGGTGGCGTAAAGCGCGCCGTGCAAACCTTGATGGAGCGCGTGGGTCTTAATCCAGAGCATTACAATCGCTTTCCCCATGAGTTCTCTGGAGGTCAACGCCAGCGCATCGGCATTGCCCGTTCTATCGCTTTGAAGCCGAAGTTCATTGTGGCTGATGAGCCCGTGAGCGCTCTCGACGTGTCGATTCAAGCGCAGATCATTAACTTGCTTGATGATCTGCAAACTGAATTTGGTATGAGCTTCCTCTTTATCGCTCACGACCTTTCAGTAGTGCAACATATTTCAGATCGTGTCGCGGTGATGTATCTCGGAAAAATCATGGAGATCGCTCCCACTACCGATCTTTATGCTGCGCCGCATCATCCTTATACCAAGGCATTGCTCTCGGCTGTGCCCGTTCCGGATCCCCAGACGGAGCGCACCCGCGAACGTATTCTGCTCCATGGAGATCTACCAAGCCCGATGAATCCACCTACTGGTTGTGTCTTTAACACTCGGTGCTGGAAAGCCCAAGATCGTTGCCGGATTGACGAACCAGAACTTCTGCAAATTGGCACTAGCTCAGTGGCCTGCCACTTCCCTGAGTAATTTCTACTTTCGCAGAGATAGCCCGGTTGCTAGTTCAAGTACAAGTAGCGCTGCGAGACGAATTGTTCGTTGATCTGGCGAGTCCAGCGTCGCATCAATCTCAGTGATATCGACAGCACGCACTTGCGCGTTCCTTCCGCACTCAAATGCAATCTGTCGTAATTCATCTGCGCTGAGACCACCTGGTGTGGCTGCCGGACAAGCAGGCGCCACACTGCGATCGCAGACATCGACATCGATATCAACGTAGATAGCTTTGGTACCCCTTCCGGCTACCGCAAAGGCCTCTGCCATCACATCGCTCATAGGGCGCCCACGCATTTCGTCACGTCGAATCACGGTGATCCCGAAATCCCTCACTCGGGCGGCGTACTCCTTGGAATTTGCGAAATCACTAATCCCTACTTGGACGACCTTCTCGCCTCTGAGTCCGGCTTCGATTAATCGGCGAACCGGCGAGCCGTTTGAGATGCCGTCTCTCACGTCATGGTGAGCATCGAGTGTCACCAAGCCCAAGTGTTCAAAACTTCCCACTCCACCTGCAACTCCACTGGCAACTCCGCTGGCAGCCGAAAAAGTCATCGCGTTATCGCCGCCAAGTGCAACAAGTAATCGAGTACCAGGTAGCGCTTCGCTGACTTTTTGGATGACTCGCTCTTCACCCGCGGGCCCATCAGGATCGGTCACGTCTCCTAAATCCGACCCAGAAATGTGATCAGCAAAATCTATTTCGTGGGAAGCCGACCAGGTGGAGTAGCGGGCAAGGGCTGCACGAACCGCTGCAGGGGTCATATGAGCGTTATTAGGAGTGAGTGCGCTCTTATGGGTGCCGACGCCCAGGAGGGCTAAATCAGCTGATTTCAGCCCGTCTTTGAACCAACCGTTGGCTCGTGGCCAACGTGGGTCGTGATGGAGTTCCATGATGCGAGACCTGCTCCCGTAGCTCTGATTGCTCGGCTAGTGTACTGAGAGGTGCGATAGGCACGTCTATAAGGAGCGGTATGAGTAGCACGGTAGCAATTGGAATCCCAGGACTCTCGCCGACAGATGTGGTGGCCATTGCTCGTTACGGAGCAAAGGTAGAGATCTCAACGCAGGCTCGAAGCGCCATGGAGGCCTCACGCGCAACTGTTGATCAACTCGCTGCTAGTCCTACCCCCGCTTATGGAATTTCTACAGGCTTCGGCGCATTGGCAACCAAACACATCGATCCTGAGATGCGCGCTCAATTGCAACGCTCTCTCATTCGTTCGCATGCCGCTGGTTCGGGTGAGCCAGTCGAGAGCGAAGTGGTTCGAGCCATGATGGCTCTCCGGCTCTCCACGATGTGCACAGGACGCACGGGTATTCGCGCCACTACCGCAGATGCGTATGCCGCGCTCTTGAATGCACACATCACTCCACTCGTCCGCGAGTATGGATCTCTCGGCTGCTCCGGAGATCTCGCGCCACTTTCCACATGTGCGCTCGCAGTGATGGGCGAAGGCGAAGTGCGCCTTGAAGACGGCACGGTCGTTGATGCAGCGCAGGCGTTAATGGGCGCTGGCATTACGCCCGTCGAGTTTGTCGCTAAAGAAGGTCTTGCTCTTATTAACGGAACTGATGGCATGCTCGGCATGTTGATCATGGCAATAAACGATATTGATGCCCTGCTTAAGACCGTTGATATCTCGACCGCTATGAGCATCGAAGCACTTCTCGGTACCGACCAAGTTTTTGCCGAGGAGCTTCATGACCTTCGCCCACAATTAGGCCAGGGACTCTCTGCAAAGAATCTTCGTCACCTTCTAGGAGAATCTCCACTCGTTAAATCACACGCTGGACATGATGACACCCGCGTACAAGACGCATACTCGCTTCGTTGCGCTCCCCAAGTTGCAGGCGCCGCACGCGACACCGTGGATCATGCACGCTTGATTGCATCGCGTGAATTGGCCAGTGCTATCGATAATCCGGTAGTGCTTCCCGATGGCCGGGTTCGTAGCAATGGGAACTTTCACGGCGCTCCGGTGGCATATGTACTCGACTTCTTAGCAATCGTGATTGCAGACGTGGCATCCATGGCGGAACGTCGCACCGATCGTATGCTCGATAAGTCCCGCTCATTTGGCCTCAATCCTTTCTTAGCCGATGACCCAGGGGTAGATAGCGGCCTCATGATCGCGCAGTACACGCAAGCCGGCTTGGTTTCCGAAATGAAGCGCCTCGCTTCACCTGCATCGGTGGATTCCATTCCGTCTAGTGCGATGCAAGAAGACCATGTATCGATGGGGTGGCATGCGGGTCGCAAGTTACGTCGCGCTGTCGATGCTTTTGCCCGAGTGATCGCGATCGAAATCATGACGGCTGGTCGCGCGATCGATATGCGCACACCACTTCTTCCGTCACTGGGCACTGGCGCAGCTCTCAAGGTGCTGCGTGCGAAGGTGCAAGGGCCTGGAACAGATCGTTGGCTGACTCCGGAGATCGAAGCCACAGTGGAAATGGTGAAGAGCCAAGCATTACTGACGGCAGTTGAAAGAGAAATTGGAGAACTTGTATGAGCAGCGCTTCCATTGCTGGACCCGGTCCACGCCCTGTCCGTGCCGCGCGCGGTACCACTCTCTCCACTTTGGGCTGGCAACAAGAAGCGGCGCTTCGTATGCTGCAAAACAATCTTGATCCAGAGGTCGCGGAGCGCCCTGATGATCTCGTCGTCTACGGCGGCACCGGTAAAGCAGCGCGCGACTGGGCATCCTTTGATGCACTCGTCCGTACTCTCACGACGCTCAAAGCTGATGAAACGATGTTGGTGCAATCGGGTCGTCCGGTGGGCGTGATGCAGACCCATGAATGGGCGCCTCGTGTACTCATCGCTAATTCAAACTTGGTGGGGGATTGGGCTACGTGGCCAGAGTTTCGCCGGCTAGAAGCGCTGGGTCTCATGATGTACGGCCAAATGACAGCCGGATCGTGGATATACATCGGAACGCAAGGAATCTTGCAAGGCACGTATGAGACTTTCTCGGCCATTGCGAATAAGCGCTTTGGTGGCACGCTCGCTGGCACACTTACCCTCACAGGCGGCGCTGGCGGAATGGGTGGCGCACAACCACTTGCTATCACGATGAATGATGGCGTCTGTCTCTGTGTCGATGTTGATTCGACGCGGCTACAACGTCGCGTAGACCACCGCTATCTCGATGTCTGGTGTGCTGACCTAGATGAAGCAATCAAGTTGGCACTTGATGCGAAGAAGGCACGCAAGGCTCTCAGTATTGGCGTGTTGGGAAATGCGGCAACGATTTTCCCTGAGTTACTTCGCCGTGGCGTCGAGATCGATATTGTCACCGACCAAACATCGGCACATGATCCTCTCTCATACCTTCCTGAAGGCATTGAAGTAGATGATTGGCACTTTATGGCCGAGAAAGATCCAGAAGATTTCACATTGCGTGCACGCGCTTCCATGGTCAAGCAAGTGGAAGCGATGGTGGGCTTTATGGATGCCGGCGTCGAAGTATTTGATTACGGGAATTCCATTCGAGGGGAAGCCAAGCTTGGCGGTTATGACCGTGCCTTTGCCTTCCCTGGTTTCGTGCCGGCCTATATTCGTCCACTCTTCTGCGAGGGTAAAGGACCATTTCGCTGGGCCGCGCTCTCTGGAAATCCGAAAGATATTGCGGCCACCGATAAAGCGGTGCTCGAACTCTTTCCAGATAACGAACCACTTGCGCGATGGATGAAGAAAGCCTCTGAAAAGGTTGCCTTCCAAGGCTTGCCGGCACGTATCTGCTGGCTTGGATATGGAGAGCGACATCTTGCTGGCGAACGCTTCAATGACATGGTCGCTAAGGGTGAAGTGGAAGCCCCCATCGTCATCGGCCGGGATCATCTAGATTGCGGTTCGGTGGCTTCTCCTTATCGTGAGACGGAATCAATGCTCGATGGTTCAGACGCGATCGCAGATTGGCCATTGTTAAACGCCCTCATCAACACCGCTTCCGGTGCTTCATGGGTCTCGATTCACCATGGTGGCGGCGTAGGTATTGGCCGCTCGATTCATGCCGGTCAGGTGAGCGTGGCCGATGGCACCGCGCTTGCGGGTGAGAAATTACGTCGAGTACTTACGAATGATCCAGGAATGGGCGTTATTCGCCACGTAGACGCGGGTTATGAGCTGGCTGAGCAAGTAGCGCAGGAGCGCGGGGTGCGCATTCCTATGCACGAGCACGCACCTCTCAACGAGGGATAGAAATGAGTTCTACGGTAGTCACCGGAATTGGTGAGTTGGTGACCAATGATCCCACCCTGGGCGACAGTTCACTTTTGGGAATTGTGCGCGATGCCGCGTTTGTGGTTGAAGACGGCAAAGTTAGCTGGATCGGTTCTTCGAAGAGCGCACCTGCTAGTGATCAATTGATCGAGGCTGGCGGCAAGAGCGTCATACCTGGCTTTGTTGATAGCCATACGCATGCGGTCTTTGGGGGCGACCGGGTGCGAGATTTTGTGGGACGGATGACTGGTGAAAAATATGCGGCTGGTGGAATTAAGACCACAGTTGCTGCTACGCGCGAGGCTGGCGTGGATCAATTGCGCGAGCACACCGCTGGAATCGTAGGTGAACTTCGGGCTGGCGGTATTACTACCTTTGAAATCAAGAGCGGTTATGGCCTTGATGTGCAAAGCGAAGCCAAGATCCTTGATGTAGCCAACGAATTTACTCAGGAAGTGACTTTCCTAGG
>WLIL01000056.1 GCA_009702245.1 Actinomycetota bacterium | reverse complement strand
TTTGGATAATCGCTGCGACCAGTTGCCACCACGCGCGCATGCTTGCGTGCAATGAGTGGATCAATTTCTGGATCCGGGTTTGACAGGGCAAAGACGATGCCGTCCTTTGCCATTGCTTCGACAGCTTCTTCACTCAACACATTAGGTGCACTTACGCCAATGAAGATATCGGCGCCCTTCATGGCACCCGTGAGATCGCCAGAGAACTTTGATTGATTGGTTTTCTCTGCAAGCCATTGGCGAGCAGAGTCAAGATTTGCACGACCGTCGTAGATCGATCCTTTGCTATCGAAAGCGATAATGTTACTTGCGCCAGAGAGCATCAACAGCCGGAGAATTGCTACGCCTGCCGCACCCGCACCATTGAGCACGATCTTTACCTTTGAAAGGTCCTTATTTACCAGGCGCAGCCCATTAATCAACGCTGCAAGAACCACAATGGCAGTGCCATGTTGATCATCATGGAAAACCGGAATATCAAGTAACTCCTTGAGGCGACGTTCAACCTCGAAGCAACGTGGCGCAGAGATATCCTCAAGATTGATTCCGCCGTAGACCGGCGCAATTAATTGCACAGTGCGCACAATCTCGTCTACGTCTTGGGTATCAAGACAGACCGGCCAGGCATCTACATCAGCAAATCTCTTAAAGAGTGCAGCCTTACCTTCCATCACTGGAAGCGCGGCTTCTGGGCCAATGTTTCCAAGCCCAAGGACAGCTGAGCCATCGGTGACTACTGCGACAGTGTTTCGTTTGATAGTAAGGCGTCTGGCATCTGACTTATCTGCAGCGATAGCTAAACAAATTCGTGCAACACCGGGGGTGTAAGCCCGGGATAGATCATCACGTGTTTTAAGTGGCACTTTTGAATGCACTTCAAGCTTGCCACCGAGGTGCAGGAGGAAAGTACGATCACTGACCTTACGAACTTTGATTTCTGGAAGAGCAGAGATAATTTCGGTAATCGACTCGGCGTGCTCAGCATCACGAGCATCGCACGTGACGTCAACAACGACACGATCGTGAGAGGACTCAACAATATCCAAGGCAGTCATGTAGCCACCTGCTGCGGCAACTGCAGCGGTGATGCTCGTGGTGGGGGAAGAGGAGGCGGGTCCCTCCAAGCGGATGGTGATTGCGTACCCAGGACTCGTATTACTCATGATCTACTCTCTGTTATAAATCGCTTATATTTATATTGTAGAAGTGATGTGCTCTGGCCGGACAGGAACTCGTGTGAGCGCCAATCCCGTAGCTTGTCGAATTGCTGCAACAACAGCAGGTGTGCTCGAAATCGTGGGAGCTTCTCCGACACCACGCAAACCATAAGGCGCGTGCTCATCTGCATATTCGAGGATGATTGAGCGCACAGGTGGCATGTCTAACACTGTGGGAATCAAGTAATCCGTGAATGAAGGATTCTTGACCTTTCCATTCACCACTTGAATTTCTTCGAGAATGGCTAGGCCGAGACCTTGTGCGGTGCCGCCTTCGATTTGGCCTTCAACTGCTTGTGGATTCAATGCCTTGCCGACATCTTGCACGGTCGCCATTTCAATTACTTTTACCATGCCAGTTTCAATGTCCACATCAACAACAGCCCGATGCCCAGCGAAGGCAAATTGCGCGTGAGGTAAACCTTGACCAGTAATGGGATCAATTGGCGTGGTGGGGCGATGGCGGTATTCGCGGGTGCACTCAAAGACACGATCCTTCACGAGATCTGCCAATGAAGAAACCAGATGATCTTCGCCGTCGCGAATCTCGCCATTGATCATCTTGTAATTTGCACGGAAGTGGAGAAGGTGCGGATGTAGATGCCCAAGTTTCTCCATTGCATAAAGGAGTACCTCATCCCTTACGGCTCTGCATGCGGTCATCACGGCGCCACCGGTGACGTAGGACTGACGAGAGGCACTCGTCGATCCCGCGCTACCCACTTGAGTATCACTCACATGTACAACGACACGTTGAACGCCGAGTTCCGTGCGGGCGATCTGACCTTTGAGGGTGACTAATCCTTGGCCTACCTCAGCAGCTGCCGTATGTACTTCAACAACAGGTTCACCATTAATTATTTGTAAGCGCACCTTGGCGGTGGAATAGTCGTCAAATCCTTCGGAGAAGCCGATGTTCTTGATGCCCACTGCGTAACCAATTCCACGCCGCACGCCTTCACCATGGGTGACATTGCTAGCACCGCCAGGGAGTTCGATGACATCGAAGCCATCTGTGGTAGCGGTGAGCGGTGGGAGTGGCATATCGCGAAGCTTTTCGAGAATTTCGGCAACTGGTGCTGCTGAATCCACAGGTTGTCCGGTGGGCATCAGGGAATTGCGAACCATGGCGTTCTTCAGGCGCAGTTCAATCGGATCCATTCCAAGGGTTTCTGCAATTTTGTCCATCTGTGATTCGTAGGCAAATCCTGTTTGCACTGCTCCAAAACCGCGCATCGCGCCGCATGGGGGATTATTTGTGTAGGCAACGTATGCGTCGATGGTCGCACTCTCAACTTCGTACGGGCCTACAGCAAAACATGCGGCATTTGCACATACTGCCGGTGAAGACGAAGCATATGCTCCGCCGTCAAGGACGATGTTTGCTTTTACATAGACGAGCTTTCCTTCTTTTGTGACGCCATGTTCATAGCGAAGTTTTCCTGGATGGCGATGTACGTGTCCAAAGAAAGATTCTTCTCGAGAGTAAACAATTTTGACAGGCTTGCCGGTGCGCATAGCAAGTAGCGCAATGTGTGCCTGCATAGACATATCTTCACGAGCACCGAATGCACCGCCTATGCCAGCGAGCGTGAGACGCACTTTCTCTGGTGGCAAGCCAAGAACTGTTGCGAGTTGGCCGCGATCCACATGCAACCACTGCGTAGAGAGATATAGATCAATTCCACCATCGTCGGCGGGAATTGCTAGACCAGATTCTGGACCGAGCGGTGCTTGATCCTGCATGCCCACTTCGTACTCGCCTTTAACGACGACATCAGCTTTGAGATTTTGCGGACCGAAAATGATCGGTACGTGGCGGGTGATGTTTCCGCCGTCATGAATAATTGGGGCTTTTCCGCTAATCGCATAATCAGCATCGACGACGGGTTCGAGGATTTCGTACTCAACAATAATCGCTTGTGCTGCGCGCTTTGCCGTTTCGGGGTGGTCGGCAGCCACGATCGCAATTGCCTCGCCGTGGTATTTGATGGTGTCGAAAGCAAGCACGGGTTGATCGACAATTTCAAGACCGAACAACTTGGAGCCGGGCACATCATCGTGTGTAAGAACCGCCGAGACGCCATTGATCTTGAGCGCCGGTGCGATGTTGATGGATTTGATACGTGCGTGAGGGTGGGGCGAACGCAGAGTCGAGGCCCAGAGCATGCCATCTGCCCACAGATCACTTGAGTAGGCGAAGTCGCCGGTGACCTTCAGGGTGCCGTCGGGACGGGCAACGCTCTCTCCAAGTCCACCCAGTACGGGTGCCTCAACGTGATCACGTTGTTTAGTGGGAAGGGTTGAGTTACTCATTTCAGCCTGCCTTCTGTGCACTCGACAAGAGACGCTTACTCGCACGCGCTGCTTCTGCAGCAATATCTTCATGGGACTTTGCAGTGATTAAACCGTGTCGTACTCGTACTTCACCGTTCACTAACAGCGCAGTGACTTCGGCCTTTGGTCCAAGCACTAAGGCCGCGATCGGATCGACAATGTCGATGTGTCCGATGTCGTCTAATTTCCAGAGAACAAGATCAGCCAATTTGCCTACTTCGATGGAGCCAAGATCCTTATCGCGACCCAGAACTTTTGCGCCGCCTCGGGTAGCAAGCCTGAGTGATTCACGACTGCTCATGGCTTTAGGGCCATCTTTCAGGCGAGCCCAGAGAGCGGCCGCGCGTACTTCGGTAAGAAGTTCACCATTTTCGTTACTCGCGGCACCGTCAACGCCAAGCCCCACCGGCGCACCGGCGCGTACTAGATCTTGCACGCGTGCGATGCCGGAGCCAAGCCGAGCGTTCGAAGAGGGACAGTGCGCCGCACCAGTTCCAGATTTACCAAATTTCTCTACCGCTGAATCATCGAGGTGGATCGCATGTGCCATCCATACATCAGAGCCAAGCCATCCAAGGGATTCCACATAGTCAGTGGGGGAGCAACCAAACTTCTCCTGGCAAAAATCTTCTTCATCGAGTGTTTCTGCAAGGTGTGTATGTAGCCGAACATTTTCTCGACGAGCAAGTTCGGCGGCTTCCTTCATGAGTTCGCCGGTAACGCTAAAGGGTGAGCAAGGCGCAACAGCAATCTTGACCATGGCGTCGTCTGATGAGTCGTGAAAACGTCGAATGGCATCTTCAGTAGCAATCAAGATTTGATCGCGATCTTCCACGACGTTATCTGGTGGCAGACCACCTTTTGATTGCCCGAGATCCATAGAGCCACGCGTGGGATGGAAACGAATTCCTAAACCTTCGGCTGCCTTGATCTCAGCGGCAAGACAATCTCCACCCTCTGCAGGAAAGACATAGTGATGATCGGTGGTGTAAGTGCATCCCGAAAGAAGTAATGAAGCGAGTGCACCTTGAGCTGCGCCATACGTTACTTCCGCATCAAGATGTCCCCAAATCGGATAGAGCTCAACTAACCATTCAAAGAGAGTGGAATCAGTTGCGATACCTCGAGTGGCCCATTGATAAAGATGATGGTGTGTATTTACAAAACCTGGAGTGAGCAAACAACCGGCACCATCGATTCGATCGAAAGCCGAGTAATCGCTTGGGATTTCGCCCGCGCCGATCCCCACAATGCGCTTCCCATCAATTGCTACCCAGCCACCATTGATTTCGCGATCTTGAAAATCAACTGTGGCGATGTAGGCACCGGTAATAAGTGTCTTACTCAATGCTTACCTGCCCCTTCAAGACGGACAGCCGCAAGTCGAACAGCATCGAGAATTTTCGAGTAACCCGTGCAGCGACAGAGGTTACCGGCGAGGGCTTCGCGAATCTCACTATCGCTTGGATCAGCGTTCTTCTCGAGCAAATCGACGGTGGCGACAATAAGACCTGGAGTGCAGAATCCACATTGCACCGCGCCTGCATCGAGGTAGGCCTGCTGCACTGGATGAAGATCTGTGGCTCCAGCTAATCCTTCTACCGTCTTAATTTCGGCACCCTCTACTTGGCCGGCAGCCACTAAGCATGCGCAGACCAGGATTCCATCGAGATGCACCGAGCAAGACCCGCACTCGCCCTGCTCACATGCATTCTTGGCGCCCGGTAGGCCCATGCGCTCGCGAAGTACATAAAGCAAACTTTCGCCTGGCCACACATCATCAATGGTCTCTACTTTTCCGTTTACCGTACACGTGAGTCTCATTACTTACTCCTCATATCTTGTGTGGAGGTCCAAGCCCATTTCAAACAACGTCCCGAAATAACAGCAAGTGAGTGTCGGCGATATGCCGCGGTACCACGTACATCGTCGATGGGCCTTGATGCGGCAGCGACAAGAGCACCGAATTCCTTCATCATTTCTGGGGTCACAGTGCTGCCGTTCACCCAATCAAGATGAGTAGCTGCGTAGCTTTCTGCTTCATGCGCACGCAAAGGCGTTGGCCCCGCAGAGCCGATGCCGGTACCAACGCTCTTGTTATTTGCATCTATCGCGATACCAAACGAACAGACTGCAATGACCATGGCATTGCGGGTACCGATCTTTGAATATTGCTGTCCACCGCGTGCCTTAGGAATAAGAACGCTAGTGATAATTTCGTCGGAGTTCATAGCATTTTTCTTTGGACCTAGAAAGAACTCATTGATATCGATTGCACGAGTTCCGTTGACGCTCGCAACGTTGACGGCTGCGCCGCTTGCTAGAAGTGGTGGATGTGCATCTCCCGCAGGCGATGCTGACCCCAAGTTGCCACCGACGCCGCCCTTGTTGCGAATCTGTAACGAGCCGACAGTGCGTGAAGCCATCGCTAAGCCGGGAAGTTCTTTGGCTAATTCTTGATATATCCGCGTGTAGGGAACTCCCGCGCCAAGGAGAATGGAATCTCCTTGATCGCTCCACTCACTCAATTCTGAAATGGCGCTGAGATCGAGGAGTGTTTCTGGACGCTTACGATCAAAATTCAATTCGACCATGACATCGGTACCGCCGTTGATACAAAGGGCAGTGGGGTGGGTTGATTTCAGCGCGAGAGCGTCAATCAATGTTGCCGGTCTAAAGAACTCCATGAGATATCTCCCCTACCAAGCTGGCCAGGTAAAGCCGGCGTCAGATGCATCGTCTCGCGTGACTACCGCTTCGATCAACCCGTACGGGCGATCAGCGGCGAAGTAAACCTCATTGTCGTTCTCGAGGCCAAAAGGTGAGAGGTCAACAAGGAAGTGATGCTTGTTAGGAAGGCTAAGGCGCACGGCTGAAATCTCGGGTTGTTGAGTAATTGCTTCTTTGCCCATCTCGAAGAGGGTCTGTTGAAGCGACAATGAATAGTGGTCAGCAAAGACAGCCACCATGGTTTCACTTGCTTGCGTGAAACTCTTGCCGAAGTCCTTCTTCTTGATAGCCGAGAAGTTATGGCTATCGTGGCGCCACTTGGCACTTACCTGGGTGGCCATGATGCGATCTGTGGCATCTGGCAGCGTGGTGTATTCATCTCTAATAAAACCGGTGAACTCGCTATCGCTCGTCTTGAGAACTACGAGATCTTCAAGACCGCTGCTGACGTAAGCCACTTTTTCTCCGTTTGCTCCGCGTTCTACAACTACGCGAGCGGTGCGCTTCATTGAACTATTCTTTTGAAAGGCACGCGGATGTGGTTTTCCATTAACGCTGATGCGCTCCCACATAAATTGTTCTAAGCGCACCTCAGCACGAGAAACGTGTGTTTGGGTATCTAGGAAATGTTCGCAGAGCGTGAGACCAAAAGTCTCAGGCTCCATTGCAGGAAATTTCTGGGCAAACGCATAGACCGTATTCTTCTGCGTATCAGTAGGAAGAACTTTCGCATTTGAACCGGTGAGGTGGGTATCTTCGAGATCTCCGCTCAGTTGTACAGAGACGTTGAGATCAAGAATGTGATGAGTCCCTTGCTCGCGAGTGATGCGAACAACTCTATTTTCTGCCTTGCCATAACGGTTATCGCCTAGAACGATATTCATGATTAACTCCCTCGATACGTAGAGAAACCAAATGGGCTCAGCAGAAGTGGTACGTGATAGTGCCGAGTTATATCTGTGACAACAAAATCAATATTGATGCTTGAATAGAAAGTTTCGCGCGCGTCTTTTGCAAAGTAAGAAGCAACTTCAAAAGTGAGTGTGTGGTTTCCGGCCTGCAGTGACTTACCGTCAAGGAGATCGGGTACCCGTCCATCAGAATTAGTGGTACCGCTCGCCTGGGTGACGCCGTTGATCGAATGAATTACTTTTATGGCGACACCTGGCATCCCAGTAGTAGTGTCGAGTACGTGAGTCGAGAGGCCGCTCATGATTCCTCCAAAAGTTTGTTGACGCGAATGCGATTAATAAGTCTAAGTTGCTCACGCGCTTCTTCGATCTCTACATCAGGATCGTTATCTATCCTGCGTAAACATTCATTCAACATGTATTCCGCGCTCTTGCCTGTGGCGCATATAAGAAAGACATGATTGAACTTCTCCTCGTATGAAAAATTAGCCGCACGTAAGTCGTCAAGGATTTTGATATCTGCCTGCGAAACATTTGATTGCTCGGCCGATGACCATGCAGAGTGTGGCTTTCTATCTCCAATGCGCGGATGTCCAGAAAATCCCAGAAGCAGGCCGGCGTGATCCAAATCTGCACTTGCTTGGTCAGCCGCGTGTTCCAGGGCCGGAAGGTCTTGGAAAGGGCGGGCCGCAGCCATGGCGGCGCAAAAAGTCGGGGCGACACAGCAGCGCGCGAAGAGCTCCTCGGCCTGTGCGGCGCCCAACGCGTTTATCTCCCCAAGCGTTGGCACCTGTTAAGGGTAGGTTGCGAAGGGGGCGGGGTCAACAATCTGTTGAACCAGGTAAGAAAGTCTTATGAAGTGGCGTTGAGGTAGTTATAGACGGTGAAGCGGGAGACCCCGAGGCGATCGGCCACATCTTCCACGCTGCCACGCAGGTTAAAGGCGCCGCGCTCTTCCAGGACTTTTACGGCTCGCTGCTTATCTTCGCGAGAGAGCTCCTCAAGACCGGCTCCCATCTCGACCTCTACTCGCAGGAGGAGACGCTCGAGCGCGTCGTGGATCCCTGGTTTACGAGGGACTGAATCTGAAGTGGTCACTTGAAAGCTGATGCGCGCTGCGCCCCCATCAATAGCGGCTTCGACGATGGACGGCAGTGCGGCCATCACTTCGGCTCGATCTCCCACGGCGCTGGTACCAAAGGGGCCGAACTCTGTCTCAAGCCCAGCTCCAGCAGCGGCCATCTCGGCAGCTTTGGCATGTTCTGGCGTGCGACCAATAACGAAAGGCTCAGTGGTGAACTCGACTCTGATCCGATTCATTAAATTCGTGTCACTCTCGTTAGCGTTCATCTCGTACGAATGGAAGACCAAGTGCTGCTGGAGCTCCGGCGCCACGTGTTCTGCGGTTTGCGGTAAGCACCACCAAGATCACCACTGTAAGGAGATAAGGAAGCATTGCCAAAAATTCGGCGGGTATCACAGTGATGCCCTTTGCTTGGAGGGCAAAGTTTGCTTGTAGGGCGACACCAAAGAGATAGGCACCTCCGATTACTCTCAAAGGGCGCCATGATGCAAAGACCACAAGCGCCAATGCAATCCAGCCAATTCCGTTTGTAGTACCAGCCTGACTCCAGGCCGGAACGATTCGAAGAATGACGTAGGAACCACCAAAGCCAGCGAGTAGACCACCGACAATGACGTGTGCATAACGCATGCGAACCACACTGAGTCCCATAGCATCAGCAGTTGCTGGATTTTCTCCTACCGCTCGCAAACTCAAACCAGTGCGAGTCCGGTTGAGATAGAGCGATGCAAGTAGAGCCACAAACCAAGAGAAGTAAACAAGCCCATCCTGCTTAAAGAGCACTGGTCCGACTGCAGGAATGTCACTGAGGAACGGAATTTTCAATTTATTGAAACTCTTTTCCAGGCCGGCTCCTTCGATCGGTTTACCGATAAAGGATGCGAGCCCGGTGCCAAAGATCGTGAGGGCTAATCCACAAACGATCTGATTAGCCCGCAGAGAAATTGCCAACGTTGCATGAATTAAAGCTAAGAGAGCGCCCGCGATACCGCCAGCAATGAAACCAAGAAGGGGAGAGCCAGTCTTATTAACTACGAGAAATGTTGTCACAGCGCCGATGAGCATCATTCCTTCCATACCCAGGTTGATGACGCCTGCGCGCTCACTGATTACTCCACCAATCGCGGCGAAGACAAGTGGCGTACCAGTACCGATTGCGCCTGCAAGAGTAAGAATCAATACGGATTCTTGTGTCATGCCGACACCTCTACTCTCTTTGAGATCTTTAGTC
>WLIL01000055.1 GCA_009702245.1 Actinomycetota bacterium | reverse complement strand
TGGGCCTCAATCATCGTGATCGTTTTGATGGCGTTAAATCTTCGTGGTGTTCGCGAGTCCGGCACTGCATTTGCTATCCCTACTTATTGCTTCATCTTCGGTGTATTGGCGATGGCTGCTTATGGATTTTATCGCTATCTCGTCACAAACGACTTACCAATGGTAGCGAGTGCGAGCTTAGAGTTAAGGCAAGAGGCAGGTTTCACAGAGGGTTTCACCGGTGTCGCGGCAGCATTCCTCTTATTACGAGCTTTCTCATCCGGCTGTGCGGCACTCACGGGCGTGGAGGCTATTAGTAATGGAGTGCCTGCTTTTCGCAAACCAAAGTCGAAAAATGCGGCTACTACGCTCCTACTCTTGGGGACGATCGCAGTCACCATGTTGGTGAGCATCATTGTGCTTGCCAACATAATGAACTTACGTTTTGCTGAAAACCCCGGTGAACAGTTGCTCCGAAACGGTGTGCCTGTCGGTGATAGCTACACGCAAGAGACTGTAATGGCGCAAATCTCCAAAGCAATATTTGGAGATTTCCATATCGGGTTCTACTTTATAACTGCGGTGACGGGCCTCATTCTATTTCTTGCTGCGAATACCGCTTTCAACGGATTCCCTGTGCTTGCCTCGATTTTGGCTCATGACAAGTGGTTGCCTGCCCAGCTTCGCAATCGCGGTGATCGTCTGGCTTACTCGAACGGCATCATCATTCTGGCTCTCGCTGCTGTAGGGCTCATCATCGCCTTCGATGCACAAGTGACCCGCCTCATTCAGTTATATATCGTAGGAGTCTTTGTCTCCTTCAATATGAGCCAATCCGGAATGATCCGCCACTGGAATCGATTGCTAAGAAGTGAAACAGATAAGTCAGAGCGAGCGCGGATGAAGCGTTCGCGTGGAATCAATATGTTCGGTCTTTTTACAACTGCAACCGTTCTCGTTGTTGTCTTGGCAACAAAATTCACCAAGGGCGCGTACATGGCAATTATTGCCATGCTCCTACTCTTCATTCTCATGAAGGCGATTAAGCGCCACTACAGTCGCGTTTCTAGCGAGTTGCGGGTAGAAGACGATGTGCAGATGGCCCTTCCTGCGCGAACGCACGCCATCGTTCTTGTATCGAAGATCCATAAGCCAACTCTGCGTGCGATCTCATACGCAAGGGCAACTCGTCCTTCAACTATCGAAGCTATTACGGTCTCTGCTGATGCAGATGAAACTGAGGCGCTTCGTCTGCAATGGGAGAAGATGGAGATTCCGATCCCGCTTCGCGTCCTCGCGTCTCCATATCGCGAAATTGTGCGTCCTATCATGGATCATGTGAAGAGCATTCACCGAGAAGGTCCCCGAGATGTTGTCACCGTATTCATTCCTGAATATGTAGTGGGACACTGGTGGGAGCAATTGCTTCATAACCAGTCAGCGCTTCGCCTCAAGTCACGGCTACTCTTCACTCCCGGCGTCATGGTAACGAGCGTGCCTTGGCAACTTGAATCAAGCGAGAGCGTGGCCGATCGTCCCGCGCAGGGGCCGAACCCATTACGGGGCCCTCGAGACAAATGACAATTTTTACCGTAGGGGAGAAGTTCGAAGTAGAACTTGGCCCCGTAGCTCATGGCGGTCATGTAGTGGCCAGGCATGAAGGTCGAGTCATCTTCGTGCGTCATGGAATTCCAGGCGAGATAGTAATTGTAGAAGTGACGGGTGTTTCCAAGAACTTCGCACGTGGAGATGTGATTAAAGTATTGGTTCCATCGGAGCACAGGGTGGAGCCACCTTGTCGTTTCGCCAAAGAGTGTGGTGGCTGCGATTTTCAACATATCGATGTCGCGCAACAGCGAAATATGAAGAAGGCAGTAATCATTGAGCAGTTTGCGCGTTTAGCCAAGCGCGATGTTGAGGTTGAAGTGATAGATCTTGGTCAACATACTGGTTGGCGCACGCGCATGAGATATGCGGTCGATGGGGAAGGGCATGTCGGATTGCGTGGAGCCAAATCACACGATGTAGTCCGGCTCGATAAGTGCGTCATCGCTCACGAGAGCATTCAGCCTCCCCGAGGAAATTTCTCCCATACTTCGGAGATCGAAATGGCGATCTCCTCTGAAGGGGAAGTCCGTGGATTCCGCGATGGACGTTTGGATGATGATCTCAGCAACGGAAGTTCTTCCATTACCGAGATGGTTCATGGCACGCGATTCAATATCGACCCCAAGGGTTTCTGGCAGGTACATCCAAGGGCAGCATCAATGTTTGTAAACACACTTTTAGAATTTGCTCAGATGAAACCAGGGGACCATGTTCTCGATCTTTATGGCGGGGCGGGACTTTTCGCAGCATTCGCATTGGAAGAAGTAGGCCCTGGTGGGCGAGTGGAGCTGGTGGATTCAACCGCCACTAGCGTGCGCGATGCCGCAAGAAATTTTCCCGCCCTGAAGGCTCACGTGGGCGAGGTCTTGCGAGTTCTTCGCTCACTGAAACGCGCCGATGTGATTCTGTTAGATCCTCCACGCACTGGCGCTGGGCGTCCGGTCCTTGAGCAGATCGCCAAGCTCAAGCCGAGGCGAGTGGTCTATGTGGCTTGTGACCCGGCCTCCCTCGCCAGGGATGTGGCTACCTTCGCTGAGCTGGGATACGAACTGGCAGAGCTGCGCGCCTTTGATGCCTTCCCGATGACCCACCATGTCGAGCAGATCGCCGCGTTTACGCTTGCTTGACCGTGCCCTCGAAGGTATCTTGATGTCAAGATAATCAGCTCGTTGAACGAGGAGCGTGAAGTATGAGCAGCACATCACCTGTCAATTCTTTCGGAGCGCAGACCACTTTCACGGTGGGTGCGCAGAGCGTTGAAATCTTTGATATCAACGCGGTGCCAGGAGTTGCCGATCTGCCATTTAGCTTGAAGATTTTGGTCGAAAATCTCCTCCGAACTGAAGATGGCGCAAACGTCACGGCGGAACAGATTCGCGCACTCGCAGCATGGAACCCCACGGCCGAGCCAGATACCGAAATTCAATTCACACCCGCTCGCGTCATCATGCAAGATTTTACTGGTGTGCCCTGCATCGTTGATTTAGCCACAATGCGCGAAGCCGTCGCAGAGCTTGGTGGAGATCCAAAGCGCGTCAACCCTCTCGCGCCGGCAGAGCTCGTGATCGATCACTCTGTCATTGCTGATCTCTTCGGCACCGCAGATGCATTCGAAAAGAACACTGATATTGAGTACGAACGCAATCAAGAACGCTATCGGTTTTTGCGCTGGGGGCAGACTGCTTTTGATGAGTTCCGCGTTGTGCCACCGGGGACCGGAATCGTTCACCAAGTTAATATTGAATATCTCGCCCGCGTGATCATGTTGCGCGAGGTGGGTGGCGTCTTACGTGCATATCCCGACACTGTTGTTGGCACTGATTCCCACACCACGATGGTAAATGGGTTAGGTGTTCTTGGTTGGGGAGTAGGCGGCATTGAAGCCGAGGCTGCACTTCTCGGACAACCAGTTTCCATGTTGATCCCAGCAGTTGTGGGTTTTAAGCTCTCGGGAGAGCTACCTGCCGGCACGACTGCTACCGATTTGGCACTCACGATAACTCAGATGCTGCGTAAGCACGGCGTCGTTGGAAAGTTTGTGGAGTTCTTCGGATCGGGTGTTTCAGCGGTACCGATGGCCAACCGTACAACGATCGGAAATATGAGTCCCGAATACGGTTCCACTTGCGCAATCTTTCCCATCGATGAAGAGACTCTTCGATACATGCGTCTAACTGGTCGAACCGAAGAGAACATCGCCATGGTGGAGAGTTACGCCAAGAAGCAAGGAATGTGGCATGACCCAAGCGCCACGCCCCGCTTCTCTAGTGTCATCGAGCTTGATTTAGGAACCATCGTTCCGTCCATCGCCGGGCCAAAGCGTCCACAAGATCGCATCTCCTTGTCGGATTCCAAGAAGGCTTTTGCTGAGGTGCTACCCACCTATGCGACTAAATCTTCATCGGGGAAAGTTGAGGGCGCTGACTACGAACTCAAAAATGGTGCGGTCGTGATTGCGTCAATCACTTCATGCACCAATACATCGAATCCCTCGGTGATGTTGGGTGCCGCACTTCTAGCTCAAAAGGCCGTGGAGCGAGGGCTCTCCTCAAAGCCTTGGGTAAAGACCACGCTCGCCCCTGGAAGTAAAGTTGTCATGGACTATTACGCGCGCGCCGGCCTCCTTCCCTATATGGAAAAACTCGGTTTTCACCTGGTTGGATACGGATGCGTCACGTGTATTGGTAACTCGGGCCCACTTCCTGAAGCAGTCAGTGCAGCGGTAAATGCCAATGACTTGGCAGTAGCAGCAGTGCTCTCTGGCAATCGAAACTTTGAAGGCCGTATCAATCCCGACGTGAAGATGAACTATCTGGCGTCACCGCCGCTAGTTGTCGCTTATGCGATTGCGGGAACGATGGATTTCGATTTCGAAACAGATCCAATGGGTTATGACGGAGATACTCCTGTATTTCTTCGCGACATTTGGCCATCTCCCCAAGAGATCCAGGCCACGATCGATCGCGCGCTTTCGTCTGAGATGTTCACCAAGGATTACGCAGGAGTCTTCGATGGCGATCATCGTTGGCAATCACTTGCCACTCCGGTAGGTGCCACATTCGAGTGGGATGCCGACTCTACTTACGTAAGGAAGCCTCCGTACTTTGAAGGGATGCCTCGCAATCCAGTTCCGGTGACAGAGATTTCACATGCCCGGGTACTCGCGATTCTGGGTGACTCGGTCACAACTGACCACATTTCACCAGCGGGCTCAATTAAGGCAGACTCACCTGCCGGCAAATACTTGGCCGAGCATGGTGTCGCCCGCCTAGATTTCAACTCCTACGGTTCGCGTCGTGGAAATCACGAGGTAATGATTCGCGGTACTTTCGCAAATATTCGTCTCAAGAACCAACTCCTTGATGGCGTTGAAGGCGGCTTCACGCGTAACTTCCTACAAGGTGGTGTGCAATCCACCATTTATGATGCGTCGGTGGAATACCAAGCAGCCGGTGTCCCGCTCATGATTCTTGCGGGCAAGGAGTATGGCTCGGGATCGTCACGAGATTGGGCAGCGAAAGGCACTGCACTTCTGGGTGTGCGCGCGGTCATTGCGGAGTCTTTCGAACGTATTCACCGCTCTAACTTGATTGGCATGGGAGTCCTTCCTCTGCAGTTCAAGGAGGGAGAGAACGCCGCAACATTGGGGCTAACTGGTGAAGAAACTTTCAACATCATTGGTGTGACCGCGCTAAATGATGGTGTGGTTCCTCGCGAGGTAACAGTGCAGGCCGGAGCAAAGAGTTTCACAGCGCGCGTTCGTATCGATACTCCGGGCGAAGCGGATTACTATCGCCATGGCGGCATCATGCAGTACGTCTTGCGTTCGCTCCTCGCTTAATAGCCTGACCTGGAAGGGGTTCGATGCGCGGCGCACCTCCTGGCTGGCCAGCGGATTTAAGGGCGCCTGGAAGCGACGAGTGGATCGAGGAGTCGACCAAATGGCTGCTCGACATTCTCCCCGGTGAATACCGTACCCACGCGGTACTGCGTAAGTATCCTGTGCTCTTGGCAAGGCTCGCGTTGGCATCAGTTCAAGGCTCGCTCGCGCAAGCACGAGCGGCCTGGTCGCGCGTTCGAGTGGAAGAGAAAGCCTTCATGCCACCGCCGGCCATTGAGGAGGCCATCTCGATGCTCGAACGCGAAGGTGCGCATTTTGTCTCCCGTGAGCGCGAGGTCACGCTGATTCTCGAGGCACTCGAGCGCGCTTTAATTCTTCCAGGCGCTTAGACTGAGGGTATGAGCGGGAGAAGTGGCGCCGAGATTATGGCTGCCCTGAAAGCGCCAGAGGGCTTGAGCACACTTCGTTCGCTGGATTTTGAAGAGAGCAATCGGCTAGCGAGAGAGATTCGTGAATTCCTGATTGCTTCCGTGAGCAAGAGTGGTGGCCATCTCGGGCCCAACTTGGGCGTGGTTGAACTGACGATCGCGATCCATCGGATTTTTGACTCTCCCAAAGACACCGTCCTCTTTGATACCGGTCACCAGGCGTATGTTCATAAAATCCTGACCGGTCGGGCGGATGGTTTCGACTTCCTGCGCCAGCGTGGAGGTGTCTCTGGGTACCCAAGTCGTTCCGAGAGCCCTCATGACGTCATAGAGAATTCTCACGCATCGACTGCGCTTTCTTGGGCCGACGGTATCGCTAAGGCACACAAAGTTCGTGGCGTGAGCGATCGCCATGTTGTTGCGGTGGTGGGAGATGGCTCTCTTACTGGAGGCATGGCTTGGGAGGCGCTAAATAACATCGCTTCTTCTTCCGATCTTCCATTAGTCATTGTGGTCAATGACAATGAGCGCTCCTACGCACCGACAGTGGGCGGAGTGGCAACTTATCTCTCAACGTTGCGCGCCACCCAAGGGTATGAGCGTTTTCTCGATTGGGGAAAGCACGTGCTTTCACGCACTCCAGTTGTCGGAAACCCCATTTACGAAACTTTGCACGGGCTAAAGAAGGGACTCAAAGATATTGTCGCTCCGCAAGGCATGTTTGAAGACTTAGGTTTGAAGTATTTAGGACCAGTCGATGGACATGACATCGCTGCGGTTGAACAAGCGCTTGTACTTGCCAAGAATTTTGGTCGTCCTGTACTGGTTCACGTGATTACTGAGAAGGGACGCGGTCATCTACCTGCAATAAATGACGAATTGGAGAAATTCCATGCAGTCGGTGTGGTCGATCCTGAAACTGGGGTTGCTTTGAAGAGTGCTCCACTTTCATGGACCTCAGTTTTCGCCGATGAGCTTGTGAAGATCGGTCATGAGCGCCCAGATGTCGTGGCACTTACTGCTGCCATGCTAGGACCCACAGGGTTAGATAAGTTTCAAGCACAATTTCCACGCCGCACCTTTGATGTGGGAATTGCGGAACAGCATGCGGCAACTTCGGCTGCAGGGATGGCTTTTGCTGGACTGCATCCAGTGGTTGCGGTTTACTCCACTTTTCTCAATCGGGCATTTGATCAACTCATCATGGATGTAGCGCTGCACAATGCCGGAGTTACCTTTGTATTGGATCGCGCGGGCGTGACAGGTGACGATGGAGCCAGTCATAACGGAATCTGGGATATGGCATTGACGGGGATCGTTCCTCGGCTCTCTGTGTCAGCCCCGCGTGACGCACAGACGCTACGCGAGGAGTTGCGGGAGGCCATCGCAATTTCCGATGCACCCACGCTTCTACGTTTCTCTAAAGGGGCAGTGCCAGCCGATTTACCAGCAATTGAGCGCGTGGGCGGCGTAGATATCCTGCATCGCAGTGCGAGTCGAGATGCGCTTTTAGTTGCCATCGGCGCCTTTGCCCACACTGGCGTGGCGGCGGCGAAAGAAGCAAGTGAAATTGGCATCACCGTGGTAGATCCTCGGTGGGTGAAGCCGATCCCCGAGCAACTGCTTTCGATGGTGTCGGATTATCGAGTCGTGTACGTGCTTGAAGATGGAGTGGTCACGGGTGGAATCGGCGCCTCTTTGCGCACGGAGTTGGCGGCGCGCGGCGTAAACACACCTGTGTACTCACTTGCGGTACCGGGTGCATTCTTCGAACATGGGAAGCGCGCTGAAATTCTGGCCGAAATTGCGCTCGACACTGTTGGAGTGCTGAAGCAGTTACGCCACTGGTGGCGAGTTACGGAAGACTCGCCACTCCCTTGGGATGGAATCTCCGGCCAGTCGCAGCCTCGCTAATTCCACTCTCGTCGAGGTAAGGCAAGATTCCACCGGTATGAAGCGGCCAACCTGCGCCCATCATCATGCAGAGGTCGATCTCTTGCGGAGTAGCTACAACTTCCTCATCAAGCATCATGCGAGCCTCTTCCGCGATCGCGGTGAGCGCACGTACGCGCACTTGATCAGCAGTTGATGGAGAAGTTCCCTGCTTCATCAACGCAAAGGCCTCTGGGTTTGGCACAATCTTCCCCGCGTCGTTCTTGGTGTAGAAGGTGCGCACGCCGGCCGCGACGATTGATTTCATGTTCTCACTCACTGTAAAGCGTGGGCCAAGAGTGTCGTGCAGAGTCTCTGAAACGTGAAGCGCTACGGCTGGACCGACCAAGCCAAAGAGCGTGAATGGTGTCATCGGAAGACCAAGCGGTGAGATGGCGGTGTCGGCAATCTCAAATGGCGTGCCTTCATCTGCTGCATCGGTCACTTCGCCCCAGAAACGGGTGAGAAGGCGGTTGACCACAAATGCAGGAGCATCCTTTGTAATGACCATTGTCTTCTTCAGCTCTTTGCCCACGGCGATGGCTGTGGCGGTGGCTTCATCGGTGGTGTGTGGGGTTCGGGCCACCTCGAGCAGCGGCATGAGGCCGACTGGATTGAAGAAGTGGAAGCCGACTACCCGCTCTGGGTGCTTCAGGTGCTTTGACATACCTTCCACAGAGAGCGATGAAGTGTTTGTGGCCAAGATGCATTCGGGTGTGATGATTTCCTCTAACTCGGTGAAGAGTTTTTGCTTCACACTCATTTCTTCGAAGACAGCTTCGATCACAAAATCGCATGTTGCGTAGATGCTTTTGTCGACAGCGCCCGTGACGAGCCCTGTGAGTCGATTTGCAGCGGGTTCACTCAGGCGACCCTTGGAAACCAACTTGGCGATCTCTGCATGGACGTATGCCACACCTTTATCAACACGTTCTTGGTCAATATCGGTCATGATTACCGGGACCTTCATGCGACGCACGAAGAGGAGTGCAAGCTGGCTAGCCATCAAGCCGGCTCCCACGACGCCCACCTTTGTCACTTTGCGTGCAAGTGAAGATTTGGGAGCGCCTTGGACCTTCTTACCCATCTTTTGGATGAGATTGAACGAGTAGATGGATGCCCGCAATTCATTTGTCATGATGAGGTCAGTTAATGCGCGATCTTCAGCGTCGAAGCCTTCGCCGCGCGAGGCAGTTCGTGACAGAGCGATCAGCTCAAGTGCCCTCCTAGGGGCTGCGATATCTGCGCCGATGTACTTCTTAGCAGCAGCTGCTTTGCCAACGGCAATCGCAGCATCCCAAGGAGCCACATCTTTCGTGTGATCAGTGCGCGTGATCTTCTTGCGGCCCGAGATAACTTCGGCCGCAAACTCAACCGACTTTTCTAGGAAATCGGCCGGTGCGAGTAAAGCATCTGCGATGCCGGATTCGTAGGCTTCTGGTGCACTCAGCATTTTGTTGTTGTTTAGTGCATTCAAGATGATGACTTGGACAGCCTTTTCTGGTCCGATCAAGCGGGGGAGTAGCTGTGATCCACCCCATCCTGGTACCAACCCGAGGAAGACCTCAGGCAAACCGATGGTTGCACTTGTGGCGATCGTTCGATAATCCGAATGAAGCGCTACTTCAAGTCCGCCACCAAGAGCTAAACCATTGATGAAAGTAAAGGTGGGCTTGCCAAGTTCGCCAAGTTTGCGAAATGCGTCGTGGCCGAGTTTAGAGATAGCGGATGCCTGTGCGGTTTCCGTGACGAACGAAACTGCCGATAGATCTGCGCCTGCAGCGAGAATGTACGGTTTGCCGGTGATTGCAACGCCTACTACGCCAGAGTCGGCCTTTGCTTCATCAAGCACCTTGCCAAG